>CANHLZ010000096.1 GCA_947461595.1 Bacteroidota bacterium
AAATTATTCCAGCACATTTTATATTAGTGCCAGGGGTGGGTGCGCAGGGAGGAAGTTTAGAAGAAGTTACTAAGTATGGAAAAAATAAAGAGATAGGTTTGTTGGTCAATGCAAGTAGGGCCATCATTTTTGCGAGCAGCGAAAATGACTTTGCTGAAAAAGCAGCCATGTCTGCAAAACAATATGCACAGGAAATGAAGTCCCTATTAGTGTAAGTGAATCGTTTCTCCTTCCGATTTTGAAATGACTAAGGTGGCGGCACTATTGCCAATGATATTAGTAATAGCACGTGCTTCGCTCATGAATTTGTCAACCCCTAATAAAAAGGCCAATCCTTCAATCGGTATTTTTTGAAGTGTGGCTAAGGTAGAAGCCAATACAATAAATCCACTTCCTGTAACCCCGGCAGCTCCTTTGGAAGTAAGCATTAAAATTAAAATCATAGTCACTATTTCGCCCGTGCTTAATTGAACATTGTACAATTGGGCAATAAAAATGACGGCCATGGATAAATAAATGGAAGTGCCATCTAAATTAAAAGAATAGCCAGTAGGCACCACCAATCCTACCACCGACTTGGAACAACCCATTTTTTCTAATTTATTCATTAGCGATGGCATGGCTGGTTCAGAGGAGGAGGTAGCAAATACAATTAATAATTCCTCTTTGATACTTTTGATTAATTTAAAAATAGATAGTTGATAATATTTTAAAATTAGACCAAGTACAATTACAATAAAAAAAGCCATAGTTAAATACATAGTGCCCATTAACTTGCCTAAGGGTATCAATGTTTTTAAACCATATTTACCAATAGCAAAAGACATGCCCCCTAAGGCGCCGATGGGTGCTAGGTACATTACGTATTTTAAAGCAATAAAAACATAATGCGTTAATCTGCCCAATTGGTGAATGTATTTTTCGCGTTTAGTTAAAAAGTTCAACACAAAGCCAAGTAGAATAGCCAATATTAAAATTTGCAAATTGGTATTTTGTTTAACAACAGCCCATAGATGAAATTGAGTGGCTTGGGTATATTTGGAAGGATCTTGCATTTGCAATCCATCTTTATTAATATTTCCTGGTTGAATCCATAAGGCCATAACAACGCCAATGGCTAAGGATAGTGTACTCACAATTTCAAAATACACAAGTGATTTTATTCCAATACGTCCTACTTTTTTCAAATCCCCCATGCTGGCAATACCTAATGATACAGTAAGAAAAATGATGGGATAAGTAAAAATTTTAATAAGGCTTATGAAATTTTTCGCAAGCGGTTCTAGTTGAATGGCCTTAGCTGGGTAATAGATGCCTAAGAGGATACCCACAATAATGGCAAGTAAAACGTAGAAACTTAAGTGGGTGATTACTTTTCGCATGTTAATTATTGTTGTTGTAAATATACTTTTTTACTGCCGTTTCTGTTACCTTTGTAATGGATTGTTTATTACCTAAATGTATTCATTATGGCAGTTAGAACCGACTTATTTGAATCGCCCGACTATTATCAATTAGATGAATTGCTTACCGAGGAGCAACGCATGGTACGTTCGGCAGTAAGAGCATATGTAAAAAAAGAAATCTCTCCGATTATAGAAGACTATGCTCAAAGAGCGGAATTCCCGATACAAATTGTTAAACAATTAGGGGATATGGGTTGTTTTGGTCCAACCGTTCCAGTGGAATACGGAGGTGGTGGATTGGATTATATCAGTTATGGTATAATGATGCAAGAACTAGAAAGAGGAGACAGTGGTGTTCGAAGCACAGCCAGTGTGCAAGGTTCTTTGGTCATGTATCCTATTTATGCCTATGGCAGTGAAGCGCAAAAGAAAAAATATTTACCTAAGCTGGCTTCTGGAGAATGGTTGGGGTGTTTTGGTTTAACCGAGCCCGATCATGGGTCAGACCCATCGAGTATGATCACCAATATTAAAGATGCTGGGGACCATGTTATTTTAAATGGCGCCAAAATGTGGATCAGCAATTCACCCTTTGCACAAGTAGCTGTAGTATGGGCAAAAAATGAAGCCGGAGAAATTATTGGAGTCATCGTGGAGAGAGGAATGGAAGGATTTACAACACCCACAACGCATGGAAAATGGAGTTTAAGAGCCAGCGCTACCGGTGAATTGGTTTTTGACAATGTAAAAGTGCCTAAAGAAAATATATTACCCAATGTGAAAGGATTAAAAGGACCACTGGGTTGTTTAAGCAAAGCTAGATTTGGCATTGCATGGGGTGCATTAGGCGCGGCCATGGATTGTTATGATACCGCACTGCGTTATAGTAAAGAACGTTTTCAATTTGACAAACCCATTGGTGCTTTTCAATTGCAACAAAAAAAATTGGCCGAAATGATAACCGAAATTACCAAAGCACAATTGATGGTTTGGAGATTAGGCGTGTTGATGAATGAAGGACGTGCCACCCCTCCACAAATAAGTATGGCCAAAAGAAACAGTTGTGAAATAGCTGCACAAATTGCAAGAGATGCTCGTCAAATGTTAGGTGGGATGGGCATTACCGGAGAATATTCCATCATGAGACATATAATGAATATAGAAAGTGTGATTACTTACGAAGGAACACATGATATTCATTTATTAATTACCGGAATGGATGTTACAGGATTTAATGCATTCAAATAATATTTTCAATTTAGACGAAGCGAAATAGTATGGCTGCAGAAAAGATATTTTTAATTGGCATGATGGGTTCAGGAAAAACATTCTGGACAAAAAACATTGCTAAATGGATCAAATCGGCCGGATACGATTTAGACAATTTAATAGAGCTGACGGAAGAAAAAACGATTTCCGAAATTTTTGAAGAAGACGGGGAGGACTATTTTAGAAAATCAGAAGCTAAGATATTGAGATGGTTTAAAGAGAAAAAAAAGTATGTCTTGGCTACTGGGGGTGGAACACCATGCTTTCAAGAAAATATGCATTGGATGAAAAAGGAAGGCATCGTGATTTGGTTAGATGAATCCCTGGAAATAATGGTACAACGCTTAGCGGCAGAGAAAGCACATCGTCCTTTAATTGCTCATTTATCTAATGAGGAGATTGCTCAGTTTATTCAACAAAAATTAGTGGAGCGCCACGCCTATTATCAACAAGCCAATTATCGATTAGCATCTGATCAAATTACAGAAGCAGGGTTGAAAAAACTAATTCAAAAACATGCATCGTAAAATTATTAATTGGGGATTGTCTTTTGCAGCTTTATCTGTATTATTAGGAGCATTTGGCGCGCATGCTTTAAAAGCGATGGTAAGTGCTGATTATTTACAAATATTTGAAACAGGGGTAAGGTATCAATTCATGCATGCGATGGCACTTGTTATTTTATCTATTTATAGCCATCGACAGGACCTTAGCATTGGGGAACAAAAAGGAATAGGATGGGCTGCTCATTTTTTTATAGTGGGTATTATATTATTTAGCGGTTCCTTGTACCTTTTAACTTTGCTATCCACTGTAGATCATCCATTGATTCGTTTCATTGGTCCCATCACACCCCTAGGCGGTTTGTGTTTTATACTTGGTTGGTCTTTTTGGCTGAGGGTGGTTTATCTTAATAAAGTGGATAAGTAGGCGCTACTTTTTTCAATTTTACACATTCGTTAAAATTCCTTTTTCTTCCTATTGGGATAACTTATATTTGTTTCCATGGCAAATACCCTAAAAAGTAAAAAAGAACCCAAAGTTTCAGGAGAAGCACTCAACCCTGACAAAGAATCGGATGTATCGGTTACAGAAATTGTAAAAGACGAACGTACTTCAAAAATTGTGGGGGCGATTAGTTTGCTCATAACCTTATTTTTATTTGTAGCATTTACTTCCTATTTATTCACCTGGCAGGAAGATCAGGACATGGTGCAACTTTGGCGAACGCACCTTTTTACAGTGAATGATTTAAAGGCGAATAATTTGATGGGCTATTTTGGGGCCTTTGTTGCTTATCAAATTATATTTAATGGCTTTGGCCTACCTGCTTATTTATTGTGCTCCTTCTTTTTTGTACTAGGCGTAAATTTATTTTTTACAAAACCCATTTTTAGTTTATGGCGAAATTTACGTTATGTAATTATTGGCTTATTGGTATTAAGCACCTCCTTTGCATTTATAACACAAGGAGCATTATTTTCTTGGGGAGGAGCATTGGGAGAATATTGTAGTAGCTGGTTAATTAAATGGATTGGCAGTTTTGGCACCGGATCTTTATTATTAGTGGCAGGACTCTGTTATATCATCTGGAGATTCAATCCAATTTTCAAAGTACCTAGTTTTAATTTTTTATTACCTAAGAAAAAAGAAGAAGCTTTCGTGAGTGAGGATACGGAAGAAGCGGTAAAACAAGAATGGGATTTGAATGACCCTGAGCAAAAGGAAGAACTTGCTGCCTTTAGTGCGAATACTTTGAAAAATGAAACAAGCCCAACTGAGTTATCCAATGAAACTTCCTTTGATGAAATTGATTTGGTGGAAGAGTCTAACAATATTCCACATATTGAATTGGCCCCCACTTTAAAAGAAGAGCCGGTTGAAATTCTAGAACCTAAAACCAATATTGAAGATTTTAATGGAGAACTTTTAGAAGACCTGGATTTAGAAATAAAAGATGTGGCCAAAGAAGTGATTGTTCCTATAGGGAGTATTGGTACACAATATGACGCGACACTAGATTTAAAAAATTACAAGTATCCGCATTTGAATTTGTTAGAGACCCATGGGTCTGAAAAAATTGTGCAAGATCCGGAGGAATTAGAAACGCACAAAAATCAAATTATTGCAACGCTTAAGAATTACGATATTGCTATTCAACGAATAGCTGCAACCGTTGGCCCAACGGTTACTTTGTATGAGATTGTACCTGCGCCAGGCGTGCGAATAAGTCGTATTAAAAATTTAGAAGATGATATTGCTTTAAGCTTGGCTGCATTGGGTATACGTATTATTGCTCCAATACCTGGTAAGGGTACCATTGGTATTGAAGTACCTAATATTCGCAAGTCGGTGGTGAGTATGAAAACCTTATTGGCCAGTGAAAAATTTCAAACTAGTAAATTTTCATTGCCCATAGCTATTGGTAAAAAAATTGATAATGAAAATTTCATAGTGGATTTAGCGAGTATGCCACACTTATTAATGGCGGGGGCTACAGGTCAAGGAAAGTCGGTTGGACTCAATGCAATCTTAGTTTCCTTATTGTACAAGAAACATCCATCGCAATTAAAATTTGTATTGGTAGATCCCAAAAAAGTGGAATTAAGTTTATACCGCGTTATTGAAAAACATTTCTTAGCAAAATTGCCAGGAGAGGAAGATGCTATTATTACGGATACTAAAAAAGTAATCAATACCTTAAATGCTTTGTGCATAGAAATGGACAATAGGTATGATTTGTTAAAAGAAGCTGGTTGTAGAAATATTAAAGAGTACAATGAGAAATTTACATCCCGAAAATTAAATCCAGAAAAGGGACATCAATTTTTACCTTTTATAGTTTTAGTAGTGGATGAGTTTGCCGATTTAATTATGACTGCCGGTAAAGAAGTAGAAATGCCTATAGCTCGTTTAGCACAGTTGGCAAGAGCCGTAGGGATTCACTTAATTATTGCTACACAAAGACCAAGCGTAAACATTATTACAGGAACCATCAAAGCAAATTTCCCCGCGCGTATTGCTTTTAAAGTTTCTAGTAAAATTGATAGTAGAACTATTTTGGATGCAGGTGGAGCAGAACAACTAATTGGAAAAGGAGATATGTTGGTGAGTTACAATGGAGAGATCACTCGTTTGCAATGTGCTTTTGTTGACACGCCCGAAGTAGATCGAGTATGTTCCTTTATAGCAGAACAAAAAGGATATCCTCAAGCATTTCTATTACCTGAATATATTGATGAGAAAGAAATGGATGCGGGTAATTTTGATTCTGGAGCTAGGGACGTTTTATTTGAAGAGGCTGCAAAATTGATTGTACATGCACAAATGGGTTCCACCTCTCTTATTCAAAGAAGAATGAAATTGGGCTACAATAGAGCTGGCAGGTTGATGGATCAATTAGAATCTGCTGGGTTAGTTGGGCCAAGTCAGGGTAGTAAACCTAGAGAGGTTTTGTATAAAACGGAGGCGGAATTGAACGTATTTTTACAAAATCTATAACTAAGTTATTCTTTTATTAAATTTCTATTCTATAAGGTTATGCAAAAGGCCATTAGACCTTAAAGCATTATTTTTGTCCTATACGAGCGTATTAAATCGATTACAATGAGATTACTCTATCTATTTTTTGCTTTTTTGCCTGTTGTAAGCTTAAATGCCCAAAAAGACAGTCAGGCAAAGACAATTTTGGATCAAATTGGGACTAAAGTAAAGGGGGCCAAAGGGGTTTTGGCGAGCATTCAATTGGTTTCAAAAAACAGCAAAGGGAAGGCCCTAGGGACCAAGACAATCAATTTAAAAATGAAAGGAGATAAATATGTGCTGAAGCAAGGGTCGACAGAGATACTATGTGACGGTGCCAATATATACAATTTTGACGGGGTCAATACCATTTCTAAGTCAAATGTGTCGGAGTCGGATCAGGCCTTAAGTCCACAAAAATTATTATCAGGTAGCTACGATAAAGACTTCAATTACAGCTTATTAAGTCAAAATAATTCATTTGCTACTATTGAACTTATTCCCTTGGATAAGCGTAAAAATTTTCAAAAAGTGACCCTGGTCATCGACAAGATAAAATCGGCACTTTCTACCGCTACTATTTTGGACAAAAGCAATAATAGCACTTTTGTAAAAGTACTATCTATTAACTATGGGGTGGTATTAGTGGATAAGCTATTCCTGTTTGATCGCACGAAATACCCAAAAAACGTCGAAATTTTTGATTGATTTACGCCTTTTCCACGTATCTTCGCAGCCGAAATAAAAAATAAAAAACGTAGTTAACAGTTAACTACAAAAAAAGAAGTTTTACAATGGCTACATTAACAAAAGAAAAAAAAGCAGGCATTTTTGCCGAATTTGGCGGAAA
>CANHLZ010000097.1 GCA_947461595.1 Bacteroidota bacterium
ATAGAGAAAACATTTTATGGAGAAGAAATGCATCTATTCCTACTTCTACAGGTTTAACATTACCGGCTGAAAACATTGGTAAAGTGGATAATTCAGGTTGGGAATTTAAATTAGACTATAACAATACTATTGGAGACTTACGTTACAATGTAGGTATCAATGGTGGTATATCTAAAAATAAAATTGTATTCTGGGATGAAACTCCAGGAAGACCAGCTTATCAATTGTCTACTGGAAAACCAATGCCTAGCGATGTAAACAATCCTGATGCACAATTACTTTACGTGTATGATGGAGTATTTAAAGATGCTGCCGATGTAGCTGCTAACAAACTAGATTATTCTGGTGTTGGTGGTGCTGGAAAACTTTTCCCAGGTAGTATGAAATTTAAGGATCTTAATAAAGATGGAAAAATTGATGGTAATGATAGACAAAGAAGTGATAAAAATCAAACGCCAACTTTCCAAGGTGGTTTGACTATTGGTTTACAATACAAAGATTTTGATTTAAGCGTATTGTTCCAAGCATCTACAGGAGCAGAATTGTTTATTCAAACAGAAACAGGTACCATTGGTAACTATTTATTAGATACTTATGAGCACCGTTGGACTGTTGACAAACCAAGTTCTGTATATCCTCGTACTGTGGATAGAAATAACCAATATTTCTCTAATCGTAACACTTTTTACAACGTTAGTTCCGACTATGTACGTCTTAAAAACCTTGAGTTAGGTTATACATTACCTAAAACAATTGGTAATAAGTTTGGTATTAACAAATTAAGGTTTTATGTAAATGGATTGAACTTAATTACCTGGACGAATCTAGTAGTTTATGACCCAGAATCACAAAATAGCGACGGACATTATTATCCGCAGTCTAAACTTATCAATACAGGATTAAACATAACCTTCTAAATTTTAATTAATGAAACAAATATTCAAAAAAATAATGATTCCACTGTGTTCAGTGATCTTAGTTACGTCTTGTAATAAAGATTTCCTGAATACACAACCGCTCGATAAAGCAGCGGCAGCATCCACGTGGTCTGATGCAGCTCTTTCTGAAATGTTCATTACAGATTTATACAATGGTATTCAAGAAGGCTATTTGCAACAAAATAGTTTGGATGACCAAACGGATAACTGTCTGTTCAATTTTGGAAGACAAGCCATTAATGAAAGTGCGATTAGCCCTTCAAGTACTGGTGATGTATTAGGTACTATGCGTTGGGACAATATGTACAGCAGAATTAGAGCTGCCAACCTTTCAATAGAAAACCTTGGTAGTGCTAAAATTGATGCTGCAGTAGTATCACGATTAAAAGGCGAAAGTTATTTTATGCGTGCTTATTACTACCAACAATTGCTTAGATATTATGGTGGTGTGCCTTTGATTAAGTCTACTTACTCATTGAGTGCTACCGATTTTTCTAAAGCAAGAAACACTTATGCTGAATGTGTAACTTCAATCGTTAGTGATTGTGATTCAGCTGCTTTATTATTGAATGGAAAAACAATGCCTGCAGGACGTGCAAACAAAGCTGCTGCATTGGCTTTAAAATCAAGAGTATTGCTTTATGCTGCTAGTGATATTCATGATAAAACAAAAGCTTCTGCTAAATCTACTGTTGTAGGTGGATTTGCTAACTATGACGTGTTGGGCTACTCTAGCGGTGACCAAGCTTCACGTTGGGCGGCTGCAAAAGCGGCTGCAAAAGCGGTATTAGATTTAGGAGACGTTGGGTATAAATTAGACCTAACTGCACCTCAATCTGCAGCTGATGCGATGGCAGATCATACTAAATTGTCTTTATCAAGAGGTGGCGCTGAAAAAGAAACCTATTTTGGTAAATACTATATCAACGCTGCTACGGATGATTGGGGCGCTTGGTATCCAAGAAACAATATGCCAAATGGTTACCATGGTTGGTCATCTGTTGAGCCTACTCAAAATTTAGTAGATAGTTATGAAATGATGGATGGTACTCCATTTGATTGGGCTAATCCAACTCATGCTGCTGCTCCATATGAAAACAGAGATCCACGTTTTTACTCTGATGTTTTCTATGATGGCGGTTCTTGGAAGCCACGTACTACTGATGGTGCTTCAATTGATCCTTATGGAGAATTACAGTTTGGTACTTATGAAACAGGTACAGCTGGTGCTGGTGTTCCTTATTTTGGAATTGATACAAGAAACAGCTCAATTGAAAACTGGAATGGTACAAGAACTGGATATGTAATTAAAAAATTCATGGACCCTAATCCAGCTATTGTAGATATGAACCAAAAACAAGAGGTTCCTACAATACTACTTAGACAAACTGAAGTGGTTTTTAATTATATAGAAGCTTGTCTTGAAACAGGTGACGAAGCCACTGCAACAGCTTGGCTTAACAAAATCCGTTTTAGAGCAGGTTTGCCAGCTACTACAAAAACTGGAGCAGCTTTAAAAGCTTTATATCGCAACGAACGTAATCTTGAAATGTTATTAGAAGATCAACGCTTTTTTGATGCAAGAAGATGGATGATTGCACCAGAAACATTAGGTCAAAAAGTAAGAATTATAGTAATTTCTGGAAAATTAAAATCTGGAAAAACTATAAAAACTTATCGCTATAGCAAAGACAATTACGATTATACCTACAAAGTTCAAAATATTGAAACAGGTGTAGAAAATCGTTCTTGGAATGACAAGGTTTATTTCCCTCCAATTCCATTGGATGAAATGAATAAGAATAAAAAACTAGTTCAGAACCCTGGGTATTAATTATAATTAATACTTTATTAGTTAACTGCACCGGAAAATTTCGGTGCAGTTTTTTTTTGGACTAAACCCAATTACTGACCAAAATCATAGGTAAATAAATATTGATTACACTACCCTCTTTAGGCCCTATTTATTGTCTAAATATTGCTAAAAAAAATTATATTTGTAGGAGTATTTATCCTTATTTTTTTCATCTAAATACCTGCAATTTTGACTACAAAAATTATTCGAAACTTTATTGTTGTATCCCTGACTTTAGTAATGAGCGCCTGTCACAATAATGAATCAACTATTGACAATGATGACACTAACGGTCCGCATCTTTTTACTTCCTTGCCTCCAGATAGTACCCATATTGATTTCAACAACCCCCTCACAGAGGGACTCAATACCAATGTATTGCTTTATGAATATTTTTACAACGGTGGTGGTATTGCAATAGGCGATATAAACAATGATGGGTTACAGGACATTTATTTTTCTAGCAACTTAGGGGATAATAAATTATACCTTAACCAAAGCGGAATGCAGTTTCAGGACATCACGGTGGCTTCCAATGTGCAATCAAGACCGGGACCTTGGAAAACAGGTGTAACCATTGCAGATGTAAATGGAGATGGCAGAGAAGATATCTATGTTTGTTATTCAGGAAAAATGCCCTCTTTTAAAAGAGCCAATCAGCTTTTTATCAACCAAGGAAATGACAAAGCGGGTATACCCAATTTCTTAGAGCAGGCTGCACAATATGGTATTGCGGATACCGGCTATGCCACACAGTCTTTCTTTTTTGATTTTGATAGAGATGGCGATTTAGATATGTTTTTAATGAACCACAATCCCACTAATTTGCCTTTACTAGATGAAGCTAGTACTTTGGCTTTACTTGCTAAAAGAGAGTTTAATACTGGCGTTAAATTATTTAAGAACGATAATAACCACTTTGTCGATATCACTTCCACTTCCGGATTAAGTAGTTCTGCATTATCCTATGGTTTAGGCGCAGGTGTTGCTGATATCAACTTGGATGGATGGCCTGATATTTATATCTCTAATGATTATGGCGTACCCGATTATTTGTATATCAATAATAAAAAAGGTGGATTCACAGACCAGCTTATTTCTAGCATGGGGCATATCAGTTTGTTTTCAATGGGTAACAGCGTAGCCGATATTAACAATGATGGTCTACCTGATATATTTACCTTAGACATGTTGCCCGAAGATAATCTTAGACAAAAATTATTATTTGCTCCAGATAATTATGAAAAATTTGATCTGGGTTTGCGTAGAGGTTTTCATCATCAATACATGCGCAATATGCTGCAGCTAAATAATGGCGATGGCACATTTAGTGAAATAGGTCAGTTAGCAGGCATTTCCAATACCGATTGGAGTTGGTCTCCCCTATTTGCCGACTTGGACAATGATGGCTGGAAGGATTTGTATGTGAGCAATGGTTATTTACGCGATTTTACCAATATGGATTTTTTGAAATACAAATATGACTTTATTCAAAAAAAGGGCCGACTACAAAGAGAAGATGTATTAGATATTATTAAAAAAATGTCCTCCTCTAATGTGGTTAATTATACTTTCCAAAATAATCAAGATTTAACTTTTAAGAATGTTGGGAAAAAATGGGGTTTAACTACGCCTTCTAGTAGCAACGGAGCCGCTTATGTGGACTTAGACAATGACGGTGACCTAGATTTAGTAGTAAACAATATCAATCAGCCTGCATTTATTTATCGCAACAATGCAGAATTACAAAATCAAAATCATTCTTTACAAATTAAGTTAGTAGGCGCCAATAAAAATACAGATGGCTATGGCGCTATGGTTACAATCTATCAAAAAAATAATAAGCAATACCTAGAACAAATGCCTGCCAGAGGGTTTCAATCTACGGTATCCCCTATTTTACATTTTGGATTAGGTAAAGAAACACTTATCGACTCATTAAGAATTGTTTGGCTTGGTGGTAAAGAGCAAATGTTGACTAAAATAAAAACGGATCAACTACTTACTTTAAAAGAAACAGAAGCAACGCATCAATACAAAGCGCCTAACACTAAACCTTCTATCTTTAAGGAAGTTAGCAGTCCTTTAAAATACGCAAGTGCCCAAAATCAAACCAATGATTTTAAACGCCAAACCTTACTCGTTAACCCACTTTCCTTTAGTGGCCCTAGTTTAGTAAAAGGAGATGTAAATGGAGATGGATTAGAAGATGTATTTGCCGGCGGAGGTAGTGGAAAGCCAGGAGCACTTTATATACAACAAAAAAATGGACAGTTCATTCAAAAATCATCTTCCGTATTTGAAGCAGATTCTTTGGGTGAAGATGCAGATGCTTTGTTTGTGGATGTTAATAATGACGGCTTTAAAGATTTATATGTCGTAGGTGGTGGCTATCATAATTATTTGGTGGGAGATGTTTTATTTCAAGATAGATTGTACCTGAATGATGGAAAAGGAAACTTTTCTAAAACAGCCAATGCATTACCAGCAATGAAAGGAAGTAAAAGTTGTGTGCGTGCGGCAGATATAAACGGAGATGGATTTACAGATTTATTTGTAGGTGGCAGAAATGTGCCTGGCCGATATCCTGAAAGCCCTCAAAGCTATTTATTAATAAACGATGGCAAAGGAAATTTTACCGATAAAATAGAAGCCATTGCACCGCAGTTAAAAAATGCGGGTATGGTAACCGATGCAGTATGGTATGATATTAACCATGATAAAAAAATGGATTTAATTTTGGTGGGAGAATGGATGCCCATTATGGCAATGGTGAATGTAAATGGTAAACTAGAAAATAAAACCACTAGCTATTTTGATAAGGAATATAGTGGCTGGTGGAATAAATTATTGCTAGCCGATTTAAACGGTGATGGTTTTCAGGATTTGGTAATAGGCAATATGGGCTTGAATAGCCAGGCGAAAGCCAGTGATACCGAGCCTGCTGAAATGTATTATAAAGATTTTGATAATAATGGATCGGTGGACCCTATTCTTTGTTTTTATATTCAACACAAAACTTACCCCTATGTAACGCGGGATGAATTATTAGAACAAATGAGCATCATGCGTACCCGATTTACCGATTATAAATCCTATGCCAATACTACCTTGAAGGAAGTGTTTACATCTGATGAATTGGAAAATGCAAAACACCTTCAGGCCAATGAACTAACTACTTGCTATTTTGAAGGCGCCGCAGATGGAAAATTTCATAAAAAAGATTTACCCATTCAGGCGCAATTTTCGCCCGTATTTACCATCAATACCATTGATTACAATCAAGATGGGAATTTGGATTTGCTTTTATGCGGCAATATGAATCAGGCTCGTATAAGATTTGGGAAATATGACGCCAATTTTGGAATACTATTAAAAGGAGATGGCAAAGGTCATTTTAACTATATTACCCAACAAGAATCAGGCTTTCATATTTGGGGTGATGTTAGAACTGTCCTTAGTATAAAAAATAATTTGCTGTTTGGTATTAATCAACAACCCATTAAAGTATATCAACTTAGATAAGTAGAGCCCTATTGAATTTAAATAATTAAAAATGAAAAAAGAATTAGTGAAGTTGCCCCTTAAGAAAATTAAGTTTTTACCTTATTTAATAACTGCCTCTATATTATTGATTCAATTATCTTCCTGTGCTCCCAAAAAACAAACCCCTACTTTTACTAATAAGGAGCTAGCCAAAGTTGTTTTTACAATGACGGATATTATGCTACAGGATATTACCAATCCGCCCTTAGCGGCTAGATTTTTTGCTTATACTTTTTTAGCAGGTTATGAAGTAGTGTCTCAATATGATACCAACTTTAAAACCATGTATGGTAAATTAAATGGATACCCATCAATAAAAATAAAACCCGCAGCGCTTCCCTATTCCAATCAATTAAGTGCCTTATTGGCCATGATGGAGACTTCCAAAAAAATACAACCTTCTGGTCCTTTAATGGGTGCTTTTGAACAAAAGTTTATTGATTCTTGTAAACAATTGGGTTATGATGAGGAGACGATCAATAACTCAATGGCTTATGCGCAGGCCATCAGTAAGGAAATATTGGCCTATGCTAAAGCG
>CANHLZ010000098.1 GCA_947461595.1 Bacteroidota bacterium
ACATTCGTTTGGGGCATAAATTGTATATTTGCAACTTAATATTTAAACTATGAGTAAGTACCGAGCAGGCGTTTTATTTGGCAAAGAACTTGAAACATTATACAATGATGCAAAGAACAATAAATTTGCCATTCCAGCAGTGAATACTACTGGAACAGATACCATTAATGCAGCTATTGAAACAGCTGCTAAAGTAAACTCCCCTATCATTATTCAATTTTCCAATGGCGGTGCTCAATTTATAGCAGGAAAAGGAATGGCTAATGATAATTTGCAAGCCAATATCCAAGGAGCTATTGCTGGTGCCTTACACGTTCATCAGGTAGCAAAATTTTACAATGTTCCAGTGGTATTACATACCGATCATGCTTCCAAAAAATGGTTGCCTTGGATTAGCGCTTTAATTGATGCAGGTGAACAATTTAAAAAAGAAAAAGGACAACCTTTATTTAGTTCCCATATGTTGGATTTGTCCGAAGAAAGTTTAGAAGAAAATATTCAAACCTCCGTTGAATTTTATAAAAGAATGGCACCATTGGGTATGAGTATTGAAATTGAATTAGGGGTAACCGGCGGAGAGGAAGATGGAGTAGACAATAGCAATGTGGACAATGATAAATTATATACGCAACCTGAACATGTAGAATACGCTTATACCGAATTAAGTAAAGTGGGTAATTTATTTACAGTCGCTGCCGCTTTTGGTAATGTGCATGGTGTTTACAAACCAGGTAATGTTGAATTAAGACCTGATATTTTAAACAATAGTCAAGTGCATATACAGAAAAAATTAAACACGGCAGAAAAGCCAGTGTATTTTGTATTTCATGGCGGATCTGGATCCCCACAGAATCAAATTAGAGAAGCCATTGGTTATGGTGCTATAAAAATGAATTTAGATACCGATTTACAATGGGCATTCTGGGAAGGGATTCTACATTATTATAAAAAAAATGAAGCCTTTTTACAAGCTCAATTAGGCAATCCAGAAGGCGCAGATAAGCCTAATAAAAAGTATTATGACCCAAGAGTTTGGTTAAGAAAAGGAGAAGAATCTTTTATCAAACGCCTTGAAACCGCTTTTGATGATCTAAACTGCATTGGCAGAAACGCTTAAACAAAATTTTAACACAGTCATCCTTATACTTAAAAAGGTTGCTGTTTATTTTTTTATAACTTCATGTAAGATTAAACGATTGCTTTACTATGAAAAATAGAGAAGAAGATATTGAAGTAAACTTAACGGGAGAAGAAACTCCTGGCTCAGAAGCAAGTAAATCTAGATGGTTTAAACGAATTAGAAAAGGGATTACCACTTCTACAGCCGATAAAAAAGAAACCCCTGAAGGGCTTTGGACTAAATGCCCATCATGCAATCATATTTGTACAAGTTCCGAATTAAAAGAAAACTTATTTATTTGTAGTAAGTGTAATTTTCACCACCGAATAGGTAGCGATGAATATTTTGATATTTTGTTTGATGAAAGTGATTTTACTGAACTCTTTGATACGATTAAAAGTAAAGATGCACTCAATTTTACTGATTTAAAAAACTATCAAAAACGTTTAGATGAAATTCATGCTAAAACTGATTTAAAAGATTCAATGCGCGTAGCCGTAGGCAAAGTAAATGGAGAGGAAATAGTGGTAGCTTGTATGGACTTTGAATTTATTGGCGGATCCTTAGGAAGTGTTATGGGTGAAAAGTTTAGCCGAGCAGTAGACTATTGCATTCAGCATCAACTACCCTATTTGGTAATTAGTAAAAGTGGTGGAGCACGTATGATGGAGAGTGCCTTTAGTCTAATGCAATTAGCAAAAACAAGTGGCAAACTATCGCAATTAAGCGATGCCAAATTACCTTTTATTTCCATGCTTACCGATCCAACCTTTGGTGGTATTTCAGCAAGCTTTGGAATGTTAGGAGATATCAATATAGCAGAACCAGGGGCATTAATAGGTTTTGCTGGCCCTAGAGTTATTAAAGAAACCATTAAAAAAGACTTACCTGCCGGATTCCAAAGAAGTGAATTTTTATTAGAACATGGCTTCTTGGACTTTATAGTGGATAGAAAAGATTTAAAAAATAAGTTATCAGAAGTGGCGTTTCTCTTTAGAAACTAATCCATTTAGGAAGTCAATATTTAATCCTATTTTTGTTTCCCGGCACTAGATCAGTTCCGGGATTTTTTATGGCCAAATCAAAAGCAGTTCAAGTCAAAGAATTAAACAATAGGCAAGCCTATTTTAATTACCACATAGAGGATAAATATGAGGCAGGAATTGTTTTGCTTGGAACAGAAGTAAAATCGATCAGAGAAGGTAAAGTTAGTTTCAATGATTCATTCTGTATGTTTGATAAAGGAGAACTTTGGGTGAGAGGTTTATTCATTAATGCCTATTCTCATGGGAATGCCAACAACCATATTGAAGTACATGACCGAAAATTATTGTTGCAAAAAAGAGAGCTTGAAAAGTTAGAAACCAAAGTAAAAGAAAAAGGCTATTCCATTATACCATTAAGAATCTTCTTTAATGAAAAACGTTTTGCTAAAGTAGAGATTGGCGTAGGCAAGGGTAAAAAAGAGTTTGATAAACGTGAAACTATAAAAACCCGCGACGTTGACAAAGAGATTAAACGTTTACTTAAGCGTTAAAGCTGGAAGATTATTTAACGTTCATTAAAATTACAAGACTATTTATTTAAAAAAGAATAAATGCTATGCCGAGCGAACATTGTGAGCGTAGCGATCTGAGAGCCGAGGTATAGGTGTTTATTCTTTTAAATAATCAAGATAAGAACCTCCTGTTGAATATACTATTGATACTTTGTCTTAGGCCCTTCCTCCCCTTTTAACTGTTCGGCAATAGCATCAGGATGCGGGCGGTGTGTGGTCGCAAAAGCAATCCCTAATAAGACTGCAAATGACCCAAAAGACCAGGCCAATTCTTTAGGTAGTAACCAATAGCCCCACAATTCATTTACGCAGGCTTTCTCGGGATGGCTTAGTTCATATATCACTTTAACTTTGAAGCCAATTTTAGACCGATAATCCTTGGTATTTAGCTTTATTTGAAAAGGCTTGCCAAACTCATTGTACTTCGCAACAATACTATCCCCTTCTTGAACCACTATTGCCGGGGCCGTTTCACTATCAAAATAGTCAGGTACTCTGCTAAAAGGCAAATAAAGTAAGAAGCAAGTTAAAAATAATACAATACAGGACTTGATCAAAATACTTAAAAATTACATTAAAAAAAATGGGAAGCTTGCATTAAAAGCTTCCCATTGATATCATTAATTAGCAATTGAAATAAATACTATTTTAATTACTTAAACTTCTAAAATCTACTGGTACTAATTTACTTACACCAGGCTCTTGCATGGTTACACCATAAATTACGTCAACTGCACTCATGGTTTGTTTATTGTGGGTTACAATAATAAACTGCGAGTTGTCACTAAATTTCTGAATCATTTGCGTAAACTTACCCACGTTGGCATCATCCAAAGGCGCATCTACCTCATCTAATATACAAAATGGTGCTGGTTTAATTAAATAGATAGCAAACAACATAGCAGTCGCTGTTAAGGTTCTTTCTCCTCCGCTTAATTGACTAATCGAAGAAGGCTTTTTACCTTTAGGTCGAGCTACAATTTCAACAGCGGTTTCTGCTAAATTATCAGGATCTACCAATATTAAATCACATGAATCTTCTTCTGTGAATAAAGCTTTAAATACTTTCTGGAAGTTCTCTCTAGCTTGGGTATAAGTTTCTAAGAATGCTTTATTGGCAGTTGCTTCTACTTCCTGAATGGTTAACATTAAACTTTCCTTAGCGGTCACTAAATCATTTTTTTGATCTAAGATAAAGTCATAACGTTTTTTCATCTCGGTATACGCTTCGATTGCAGTTGGATTTACTTCACCCATATTTTCTAAACGCTTCTTCATCCTATCCGCACTTGCTTGTAATTCTTCTAAAGTAATTTCTGTGGTTCTACCATCTTCTAATATTTCTTCCAACTCTACTTTAAATTCAACATTTAATCGCTCTTTCATTCCAGACAACTGTAATTTTAAATTATTAAGTTTGTCTTTTATTTCATTGATTAACTGATCTACTAATTCTTTTGACTTAATCTGTAATCTTAAAGCACTTTCCTTCTCCTGTAAATTATTTCTTAAATTATAATAAGATTGATCTGCTTCATTTAATTTTAATTCCTCTTCTTCCTTATTTTTAATCAAATTGACTAATGCTAATTCTAGTTGAGCAAGTTGTTCTTTACTTTCAACAATGGCCGCACTTGCTTCTGTAAGTTGAGTGCTATTGGCTTGAATTTGAGCATGTAAATCATTCAGTTGATTTTCTTTAAAAACCACTTCTTGTTGTAAAGCTTCGATTTTGCTATGCTGCTTGGTTAGCTGTAAATTCATTTCATTGAATTCACCCGAAGCTAAATGATAGGCTTGTTCTGCTGCTTGATAAGCCAATTCGATATCGCCTAATTGAGCTTGTGTATTATGTAATGAAATATTTAAAGCTTCTAAAGCAATTCTTGTATCTGCAATAGCGGCATGCTCTTCATTAATTTTAAGGGCAAATTCTTCCAATTTCGCAATAGCAGTCGTTTGTGCCGCATGTAAATTCTCTAATCTGTTCTTATTGGCAAAAACTTCATTAATTAAAGTATTAACAGATTGCTCAGTAGAACGGATCTCATTTTCCTTTAATAACTCATTAAATTGCAATACCGAATTATGTTGATTTTGTATAGTCGACTTTAATTCATTCACCACCTTTTCTTGAGCTTGTATGTCCTCTAATAACTTTTCTAGGTTTTTGGCACGTCCTATTTTCTTACCTTCAAATATACCAACACTTCCACCCGTTAAAGTGTACTTACCTCTCACATACTTGCCTGTTTTTTCTAAAATGATTCCCGCGTAATCACTTTCTAAGGCTTGCTCATTTTCCGCTATAAATACATTACCTAGTAAATGATTGGCCAATGCGCTGTATTTAGCATCCACTTCAATGACAGATAATGCAGCAATGGTATGGGCAGGTGCAGATTCTGCTTTTGCGCCATTTAACTGATCTAATAAGAAGAAATTAGCCTTTCCCTTTTTATTATCATCCAATAATTGAATGGCTTGCATACCTTCTTTTAAATTATTAACAACATAATAATTTAAATAGGGTTCTAATACATTTTCAACAGCAGTGCGATAAGCTTCTTGCACATATAAAATGTCAGACAATATAGGTGCTTCATGATTCCATCCGGTATTCTTGTGTAAGAATTTTACACTATCAGGATAGCCTTCCATATTGTCCACCAAACTCTTTAATAAATCGTACTCATTTTTCTTGGCATCCAATTTTCGAGTTTGTTCGGCCAATTCAGATCTTAATATTTCTAATTGCTCCTGCGTTTCAAAAATACTCGCTCTTGCTTTTTCATGTTGAATTTGCAAAGCAGCTAAATGCTCTTTGCCTTTAGTTAGCTCTATTTCCTTAGCAGCTAATTGTTGTGTTAGATCTTGAATTTGACCTACTCTATGGCTTTGCTCTTCCTCTAGTTGCTGATGACTTCTTTGTACGTTTTGAATAGAGGTGTCTGATACCGCTACCTTTTTTTCTGCATCAAATTGATTTCGCTGTATTTGTTGATATTGTTGACGCAATTGATCTAATACCAATCTTTGATCATCAAATTGAGTTCTTTTATTTGTGAGTTCTGTTTGGGATTGATCTACTCTTAATTTAAAATCTTGGTATATTTTTTCCTCATCCAGTACTTGCAATTTGGTGTATTCAATAGAATCACCAATTGTTTTTAATTGGCCTTCAGCTCTTACTAAGAACTCCTGTAAATTAGCTTCTTTGTCATTTAAGTAATCTAGGCGTTGAGCTGCTAAATTTTTATCATTCTCTTTGGTTCTAAGCAATTGTAGTTTATCATTAAACTCATGTTGCATAGCCTGCAAATGCTTCTCCTTTTCAATAAATACAACTCTTTCTTGTTCCAAAGAAGCTTCTTCTAATGCAATAGAAGCCTCTAATTGAAACTTCTTATCGGTTTGCTCTTCTTGTTGATCATTTAATTCTTTATAGCTGATGTTAAAGCCCTCTAATGAGGCTTTAGCCAACTCAATAGCAGTGTCTTTGTAATCTTTCTTGATTTCAAAATATTTCTCTGCTTTCTTAGCTTGATTCTCTAATGTTTTAAGTTGATTGTTAATTTCAAATAACAAATCTTCAATACGTGCTAAATCCTGTTCCGTAGCATCTAATTTATTCTTCGCTTCTTTTTTTCTTGTTTTATAGATGGTAATACCTGCCGCTTGCTCTAACATTCTGCGACGACTATTGTCCTTATCTTTTATAATATCATCCACCATGCCCAATTCAATAATGGCATAACTATCTGTACTAACCCCCGTATCTAAAAATAAATTGTGGATGTCTTTTAAACGACAAGCCACATCATTTAATCGATATTCACTTTCTCCATTTTTATAAAAACGACGTGTAACGGTAATCGTACTAAATTCAGTGGGCAATAAATTTTTTGTATTTTCAAAAGTAAGGCTCACTTCGGCCATGCTACTTGCACTTCTTGTTTTACTACCATTGAAAACTAAGGAGTCTAAATTTTCACTACGTAAAGCAGAAATCTTCTGCTCTCCTATTACCCATCTAATACTATCAATGATATTACTTTTACCACATCCGTTAGGCCCAATAATGCCGGTTATCCCTTCGTCAAAACTTACAATAGTTTTGTCAGCAAAGCTCTTGAACCCTTTGATTTCTAATGACTTTAGTCTCACTTTTATTTCTACTTTTTATGTCTGCGAACATA
>CANHLZ010000099.1 GCA_947461595.1 Bacteroidota bacterium
AAAAATGCTTTTTTCATAAAATAAATCGAGTTAATAGTAGTACAATATAACAATTTAAATTATGCCGTTTAGTGTAAAAAGAAAAACTGCAACTAATTTAAATACTTTGCTACAATAGGCACTCTTCGACCTACACCAAAAGCTTTGGGGGAAATACGAATAATAGGACAAAACTGATTCCGCTTATATTCATTGCTATTCACCATCTTCAAAGTTTTATCCACCAACGCGCTATCAAATCCAAAAGTTTTAATGGTGCTTGGGTTGGCGCGTTTTTCAATGTATTGATATAATATTTGATCTAAAATTTCATAAGCGGGTAAACTGTCGCTGTCTTTTTGATCAGGTCTCAATTCGGCACTAGGCGCTTTGGTAATAATATTGAATGGGATAATTTCTTTTGTCCGATTTATGTATTTTGCCAATTCATATACTTGAAGTTTGTAGCAGTCTCCTAAAACACCCAGACCACCTGCCATATCTCCATACAAAGTGCCATAACCCGTAGCTAATTCACTTTTATTAGAGGTGTTTAATAATACATATCCAAATTTATTAGCAAGGGCCATTAATAAATTTCCCCTTGATCTACTTTGTATATTTTCTTCTGCTAAAGAAAAAGGCAGGTCTTTGAATAAAGGTTTTAAAGTAGACAAAAAACTTTCATAGACTTCTTTAATTGGAATGATATCGTGAGGGGTGTTCAAATTTTTACTTAATTGAACCGCATCCTTGATAGAATGATCAGTTGAATAAGGAGAAGGCATTAAAATAGCATGCACGTTTTCATTGCCCAATGCATCACATGCAATGGCTAAAGTAACTGCAGAATCTATTCCTCCAGAGGAGCCTAGAATTGCTTTTTTGAAGCCCATTTTATTGAAATAATCTTTAACACCTAATACGAGTGCTTTATAAACTTGATCAATATTTAATTCAGGGATTAACTTTACTGGATTCAATTCTTTGTTAGGCACTCTCGCGGCTGGTTCGATGATGGGGGCGTTAATTTTCCCATCTTCGGTGCATTCAAAAGTAGCCAAAGCCGATTCAAACATGGGTAGTGCGCCACATAAGTTTGCATCCTTATCAAAGACCAATGAACTGCCATCAAAAACTATTTCAGTTTGACTACCTATGGCATTGCAATAAAATAATGGAATCTTATATTTGAGCACATTGGATTTTATAGTTGCTTTTCTGTCTTCGTCATGGGTATAGTCAAAAGGAGAGGCACTTAAATTTAATAAAATGTCAGGCTTTTGACCCATCATTTTATCCATGGGGCAAATGCGGTACAATGGGTTATCTCCAAGGTTCCATATATCTTCACAAATAGTAATTGCCAGTTTTTTTCCTTTAAATGGAATTACTTTCCAATCATCAGCGGCTTCGAAATACCTATTTTCATCAAAAACATCATAGGTGGGTAGTAATGTTTTGTGAATTTCCGCAATCACTGTATTCTCATACAAGAAAAAAGCAGCGTTAAACAAATCTTTTCCTTTTTTATTTGGATTACGAGCAGGGCTTCCAATTAGAACGCCAATGGTATCAGCTGCCGCTTTAATTTGTTCAATACTTTCATAACACTTTGTTATAAAATCATCAAACTCAACAAAATCTCTAGCAGGGTAGCCGCAAACGCTCATTTCGCTAAATAAAATTAAATCTGCACCTTGCTTTTTGGCTTCTTCAATAGCAGCTATAATTTTATGCGTATTCTGTTCAAAATTGCCAATATGATAATTCTGTTGAGCGATACAAATCTTCATAAGGTAAAGGTCGGTTTTTTAGCAGAAATAAACTCTCTAATCAAAGAAGTAAATTTTACAGCCTATTGAACAGGGGACGATTCACTAATGGCGTCTTAATTTAACTTAATAGGAGCCGCCATTTTAAAAGCGGGAATATTCACATTGATTAAATCCCTGGTTTCAATATTCTCCATAGTGTAATAGCCTTGCATTTTCCCTAACTCGCTTTTTAAATGACAACCGCTCACATATTGGTAATGTTTTCCAGGCATAATTAAAGGCTGAACCCCAACTACACCTTCACCTTCCACAACACGGTGTTCGCTATTGCTGTCAAACACTTCCCAATAGCGCTTTAGCAATTTCACTGGAAAAGAATTATGGTTTTCGATGGTAATTCGGTAAGCAAACATGTATTCATTTTGCAAAGGGTTGCTATAATCCTTTTGGTAAAAGGTTTCTATGCTTACTTCAACGCCCTCTGAAATTTTTGAGACCATAGGAAAACTGTCTATTGTTCAATGGCAGAGAATACTGCCGGATAAAAGTACCAAATATTTGGGCCGATTATATAAAAAGACAAGCAATTTTTTTATTTGACCCCCTAAGTCGCTTAACTTTGCGAAAACTAATGCATTAGGGCTAAAAAAGCATTGGGAAAGACTCAAAATTTCACTCTAAAATATATCAAAATGAAGATCGCAGTAGCAAAGGGAGATGGCATTGGGCCAGAGATAATGGAAGCCGTTATTTCTATTTTTAATGCAGCAAAAGTGCCTTTGGAATATGATTTTGTAGATATGGGAAAATGGGTTTTTGATAAGGGCTTTAACAATGGGATGACCGCTCAGGCAAAAGAAACCATTGAAGCATTAGGTATCTTATTTAAGGGGCCAATGGAAACGCCAAAGGGTAAGGGGGTAAAAAGCGTAAATGTAACTGCACGTAAGACATGGAATACCTACGCGAACGATAGAAAATTTCAAACATTAAGTGGGGTGGAGACCGTATTTAGTAAAGCGGGGATTGCTATAGACTTAACCATTGTCAGAGAAAATATTGAAGATACCTATGGCGGGATAGAACACATGCTTACGCAAGATGTGGCATTGGGAAGACGTTTTATTACTCGTCCAGGAAGTGAACAAGTCATTCGTTATGCCTTTGAAATGGCCAAGAAGAAAGGAGCAAAAAGAATTACATGTGGTCATAAGGCGAATATTATGAAATTAACCGATGGGTTATTTTTAGAAGTATTTAAGGAAGTAGCCAAAGAATATCCTGAATTAAAAGCAGATGATGTAATTGTAGATGACTTGTGTATGAAATTGGTAAGTCGCCCCGACTTATTTGATGTCATAGTATTAACGAATTTGCAAGGTGATATTGTGAGTGACTTATGTGCTGGATTAGTTGGTGGGCTTGGTTTTGCGCCTTCTGCTAATATTGGAGATCATATCTCTATTTTTGAAGCGGTACATGGAACAGCTCCAGATATTGCAGGAAAAAATATAGCAAACCCTACTTCACTTTTATTAAGTGGATTAAGTATGCTGCGTCATTTGGGATTAATGGAGCAAGCCATCTCCATTGAGAATGCATTGTTGTATACATTGGAATCTGGGGTGCATACGGGAGACTTTGGAGATAAATCTATTCCTTCTGTAAACACTACTGTATTTGCGCAAGCGATCATTGATAATTTTGGTAAGCAACCAAAGCATAATCCAAAACCATTATTACCTAATTTTTATGTAACACCCACTAATTTTAAATTGGAACACAATCCCATGTTGCAAAGTGATTTAAATGATGATCATAAAATTGTAGGCGTTGACTTTTTTATAGAAAGTAATGATCAACCAAAAGTGATTGCTGATAAATGTTTAAGTCATACAACAGATGCGCTAAAATTGGTAACCATTACCAACCGAGGAACACAGGTATGGCCTTCGGGCTCTATTTTTACCAATTTGGTGAATCAATATTATTGTCGTTTTGAAACAGTCAATTCCATGCCTTTATCTCAGGACGAGGTAATAGATATTTACCGAGCTTTGGCAATAGATTTTAAAATATGTTCCTTAGAAATATTGAACATGTGGGCCGATAAAAAAGCCTATAGCTTGGCGCAGGGTCAGTAGAATATAGGCTTTTACTTAAATAGTCTTGTTTTTGACTCTTTTTGTTAGAAAATTGTATTTTCTCGTGGGAAAAAAAACATTTTTGATGTAATTTCACCCCTAATTACAAAACTTCCTTTTACCTATGGCTGAAGTAATATTAATGCCCCGTTTAAGCGATACCATGACGGAAGGAGTGGTAGCTGCCTGGCATAAAAAAGTGGGGGATACCGTTAAAAAAGGTGATTTATTGGCCGAGATAGAAACGGACAAGGCAACCATGGAATTGGAAAGCTATCAAGATGGTATTTTATTACATATAGGAACACCTCGTGGCGGAAAATTACAGGTGAATGATTTATTGGCCATTTTTGGAAAAGCAGGTGAAGACGTAACCGCTTTAATTGCACAAAATACAGCTGGGGCAGCAGTCGCTGCACAAGCACCCGCTCCCACTGAAGCCATTGCAACACCAATAGCTGATCAAACTCCTACTAAAGATTTAAGTACCATGGAAGAAGTGGTGTTGATGCCAAGATTAAGTGATACGATGACTGAAGGGGTGATTGCTGGTTGGCATAAAAAAGTAGGAGATAAAGTGGCAAAAGGTGAAGTGTTGGCCGATATCGAAACAGATAAAGCCACCATGGAATTAGAATCTTATAAAGACGGAATTTTATTATATCAAGGTGCGCAAGCAGGAGAAAAAATATTAGTCAACCAATTGTTGTGCATCATTGGTCAACCAGGTTTAGATATTGATAGCATTGTAAAATCAATTAAATCACCTTCAGTTACAGAAGTACCTAAGGTTGCTGCACCTGCTGTATCAGCAACCATGGCAACAGCGTCTATGCCGGTGGTAAGTGCACCTTCTGCAGCAGTAGTAAACGAAGGAAGAATATTCGCTTCTCCATTAGCCAAGAAAATTGCAAAAGACAAAGGCATCGATTTAAAATTTGTACAAGGTTCTGGAGAGCATGGAAGAATTACCAGAACAGATTTAGAAAATTATAAGCCATCAAGCGGTGTACTAAGCAATGCAAAAATGGCGCCGCCAAGAAATACCAATTTTGTTGGACAAGTGAGTTTTGTAGATACACCAGTATCGCAAATGCGCAAAGTAATTGCAAAACGTTTAAGCGAAAGTTTATTTACCGCGCCTCATTTTTATTTAACCATGAAAATTAACATGGATGCGACCATTGCTGCAAGAACTGTAGTAAATGAAACAGCGCCTGTTAAAATAAGCTTCAACGATTTTATCGTAAAAGCGGTAGCCTTATCATTAAAACAACATCCAAAAGTAAACAGCAGTTGGTTGGGCGATGTGATTCGTGAAAACCGTCATGTAAATATTGGAATAGCCGTTGCAGTGGATGAAGGATTATTAGTGCCTGTACTTCGATATGCGGATGGACTTTCTTTGGATGAAATAAGTATTTCCGTGAAGGACTTTGCTAAAAAAGCTAAAGATAAAAAATTACAACCTGCAGATTGGGAAGGAAGTACATTTACGATTTCTAATTTAGGCATGTTTGGCATAGATCAATTCACTGCTATTATCAATCCCCCAGATGCTTGTATTTTAGCAGTGGGCGGTATTGCACATGAGCCAGTGGTAAAAAATGGTCAAGTAGTTCCAGGCAATGTCATGAATGTAACTTTAAGTTGCGATCATAGAGTGGTAGATGGTGCAACGGGATCTGCTTTCTTACAAACTTTAAAGAGTTATCTAGAAGAACCTATAAGAATGTTTGTGTAATTTATTGGAGCTTTATGAAATATAAGCTCCAATAAATTCTGCGCTAATGATATTTAAAAAGGCCCCCGAGAATTCGGGGGCCTTTTTTGGGTTATTTATATCCTATTATAATATTGCCTTATTAATCTAAATCGCATCCAATAGGAGCGCCTGGCGCCATTTTGGTAGGCGTAGGCAGGGTAATATCTTTAGGATGGTTAATTCTCTCAAGCGCATATAAATAATGCGCTTTATGCGTTGCATCGGATTTTACCATTGTATTTAATTTTGATTTCAAATCATTTATTCTATCATTACAAATGGCTCTTACTTCGTAATTGGCTTCAGTACTTTGTCCTACGCCCATTAACCAAGTAAGTGCAAGTTGTTGGGTTTGTTGGTGAATGCTTCCTTCTAAACCAGTTGGAATTTTAGTGTACCAGGTATTTTTTAGCACTGCATCTACTACATTATCCCATCCAATTGTATTGGCTCTTGCTTTGTTTTGCACCAATCTATTGGCTCTTTCTACATTAAATAAAAAGTCTAATTCAAAATCAGCAAGTGCTTCAGCTGCCGATAAGGGGTCAAAGCTCATACCTGTTCTTTTATCAAATAATTCACCTATACCGTAGTACATCGGTGGGCGAGGAGGTATTAATTGTAAAATTCTTTCTGGTATAACAAGGGTGTTTGCCGATAAGCAATTCACTGCTGCGTCTAAAGCTCTTTGTTGAATGGTATTGGCTAAAATGGTAGGCTTGATTTGATTGGCATCTCCTCTAACACTATAGTTATAATTTATACCGCCTATTAATTTCGTAACTGCTTCATATTGGTAACGATGATAATTATACAAGGGTACTAATACATCTTCTAATTTAGCAAGTGGTGCAAAATTGGGGATAGCCTCTTCTCCAAACTGGTCCATTGCTTTTTTTCTTACTGCAATTACTTGATTCAATCCGGCAACGGCGTCTGATTGGTTGTCCCATAAATGTGCATAGGGATGAAAGCCACTTGCAGCTCTTGCATCCGCATCAGCAATAAATAATAAACCATTCTTTGAATTTTCTGCGAGCATATTATTCAGTGCTGCGTTTTCAACTGCAGGGCTTACTTTCCCAAAATCTTGATAGCCGAAAAGAATGGCTCTTTTATCCCAGGCACCAATTTCATTGGTGTATACTTTTGAAAAGTCGATTTCGCCTTTTTCATTCACATACATATTAGGATGCGGATAA
>CANHLZ010000100.1 GCA_947461595.1 Bacteroidota bacterium
AATGGTAAATTTTTAATTTCATCCACTTCTTTGTTGTCTAGGACTTTAACATACCATAGCACTCCAACAAAAAATGCCACAAAAACCAATAGCGAAAAAAGCGGATAAATATTTTGATCCTGCATGGTCTCGGTATATTTTTTTATAAAGCTGTACATAGATTTAAATTTTTTAAGAGTTATTTTTTAGTGATGTCCGTCCCTAGTCTTTGTAAATAAGCTATCAATGCAATTATTTCTTTATTAGGCGCTACCTTAATGCCGTCTTTTTGCAAATCATCTGCAATGCCTTTCCCTTGAATCATTAAATCCTGGTTGGCCCTATTTGCATAATCTGCTGCATAAGGCACCCCTAATGTGCGCATAGCATTTATTTTTAATGGAGTGGTAGCGGTATCTAAATTATGATCAATTAAAAATGAATAGGAAGGCATCACAGAACCTGTAGAAATTGCATTGGGCTCTTCTAAGTGATTGTAATGCCAGGTATTTGATTTTTTTAAATTACCCGCTCCTTCTCTAGCTAAATCTGGACCTGTACGTTTACTTCCCCATTGGAATGGATGATCATAAATAAACTCTCCCGCTTTACTATACTCACCATAACGTTCTGTTTCACTTCTAAAAGGACGTATCATTTGAGAGTGACAAGTATAACATCCTTCTCTTGTATAAATATCTCTTCCTTGTAACTCTAGTGGCGTATAAGGTTGTACACTTGAAATAGTAGGGATATTTGATTTTACTAAGAAGGTAGGCACCAATTCAACTAAGCCTCCAATTAATATTACTACTAAGGATAATAATAAAAATGGAGTGGGTCTTCTTTCTATCCAACGATGCCAATGCTCTCCAGTATATTTTGTATAGGTCTTTTCTAAAGCAGGTGCTTGCGCCTCTTCGTTTGCTTGTAATGTACCTTGACCAATTGTTTTAAAGAAATTGACCATTCCAATGATAGCACCTGTCAAATACAATACACCACCTAATGCCCTCATTGCATAAAAAGGAGCCATATAAGTAACAGTTTCTAAAAATTGGTACTTCAATTGACCACTAGGAGTAAATTGTTTCCACATAGAAACTTGTTGCCATCCTGCCCAATACATAGGTATTGCATAAAATAAAATTCCTAAAGTGGCTAACCAAAAATGTATGTTTGCTAATTTTTTAGAATACAATTCAGTTTTGTAAATTCTGGGTAACAACCAATAGATGATTCCAAAAGTTAGCATTCCATTCCATCCTAATCCACCTATGTGAACATGCGCAATAATCCAATCTGAAAAATGCGCAACTGCATTAATACTCTTTAAAGATAACATTGGCCCTTCAAATGTGGACATCCCATATGCGGTAACAGCCACTACCATAAACTTCAATATGACATCTTCTCTCACTTTATCCCAGGCACCACGCAAGGTTAATAAACCATTAATCATTCCACCCCAACTTGGGAAAATTAGCATGAAACTAAAAACAATACCTAAACTTTGCGCCCAATTAGGTAAAGCAGTATATAACAAATGGTGTGGCCCCGCCCAGATATATAAAAAGATCAAGGCCCAAAAATGTATAATGGATAATTTATAAGAGAATACAGGCCTGTTCGCTGCTTTTGGCAAGAAGTAATACATCAAACCTAAAAAGGGGGTAGTTAAGAAAAAAGCTACCGCATTATGGCCATACCACCATTGAACCAACGCGTCTTGTACACCAGCATACCAACTATAACTTTTAAATAAAGTCACAGGTAATTCAAAAGAATTGACCAAATGCAATACCGCAACCGTAACAAATGTGGCAATGTAAAACCAAACTGCTACATATAAATGACGTTCTCTTCTTTTAATAATGGTAGCGAACATATTAAAACCAAAAACCACCCATATTAACGTAATCGCAATATCGATTGGCCATTCTAATTCTGCATATTCTTTAGCCGTAGACATTCCCAATGGAAGCGTAATGGCTGCAGCAACAATAATTAGTTGCCAGCCCCAGAAATGAATTGCACTTAAAACATCATTAAACATTCTTGCTTTTAATAAGCGCTGGAGTGAATAATACACACCCATAAACATCGCATTACCCACAAATGCAAAAATAACCGCATTGGTATGTAATGGTCTAAGACGACCAAAATTAAAATAAGGCTGTAAGTTTAATACAGTGGGAAAAACCAACTGTAAGGCAACCCATAATCCAACCGTCATCCCAACAACCCCCCAAATAATAGTGGCAATGGCAAAATTCCTTACCGTTTTATTGTCATACTGAAAACTTTCTACTTGCATAAGTTTTATTTAAATGGTTAATGATTTTTTATACTGCTTTATTGGAAACTTTTATTTTCTGCTCACCGCTTTTTTCACTGTCAAAATTTTCATCAAATAAAATTCTCACAGAAGGTGTGTAATCATCATCCATTTGACCAGTTTTTACCGACCATAAAAAGGCTATTAAAAAGCCTCCCGCAACCAATACACTTACAATGATTAAAATGACTATTACTCCCATTTGAACATATTTAAAACAAATCTATTAGGAATGTCTAATTCAAATAATGACATAGGTCAAAGCAAAAGATGATATAAATCAGTTTTTTGCTCTTATGTTATTAAAAAATAGAAAAGAAAGTAAAGCAGAAAGCGCCACAATACTAATAGAACTGATGGGCATCAAGATAGCAGCCACCATTGGAGACAACCTGGCACTCGTAGCAAAATACATCCCAACGATATTATAAATGAGGGATAAAATAAAAATTAATACAATTATTAGTTTAGCCTTTTTCGCATAATCAATTAAATCACTCAACCCATTTATTTGATTTCCTTCTAAAATGGCATCACTGGCTGGTGTAAATAAATGTGTTTGATCAGTAACCGCAATACCCACATTGCTTTTTTTCAAAGCTCCCGCATCATTTAACCCATCCCCTACCATCATCACCCGATGCCCCTCCTTTTGCAATCTTTCAATATATTGTAATTTATCTGCAGGGCTTTGCTCAAATAACATGGGTATATCATGACCCATTATTTTTAGTAAATTAGCTCGCTCTGTAGGATGATCTCCACTTAATAGATGTAAATGATACCCCTTATTTTTTAATTGCGCCACCATCAAATCAATCCCCTTACGATAGGTATGATTTATTTTGAATAGCCCTTTGAAAATACCATTAATAGCCAAACAAACCATAGATCCATCATACACTTCATCCTGCCTAATACCATTCGCTTTTAAAAAAGCAAGGGACCCAATGATAATTTCAAATGTGCCGATCGTTGCTTTAGTGCCTTTGCCAATAAAATTTTCAATTTTTTGAAAACAAGTAATATCAGTCACTTGTAACATTAAAAATTGTGTCACCATTTGACTCAATGGATGTAAAGACTCTCTAGTAATTGATTTTACTGCAATCATCTCTGCAGCACTTAGTGGTATACCTATATATTCTAATGAAGTTTCATCATGATTGGTCAATGTTCCAGTTTTATCAAAAACAATTGTGTCAATTTTATGAATGGCTTCAATAACAGATGCATTTTTGCAATATAATTTTCGTTTACCTAGCCATCTTAACACATTTCCATAAGTGAAAGTAACAGTAAGTAATAAAGAACATGGGCAAGCCACGATTAATACTGCTGTTACCGCGGGTAATATTTTATGCGTATCATACACAGTCCAATAGATACCAGTACCCATAGCAATCATCAATAACACGATAGTAAAATATTGGCTCCATGGATGTACAAATGACTTTTCTACATTTTTTTCTGTTTTTAACAAGGGGCTATTCCATAACTCTGTTATATAACTTTGCCCTACAGGCTTCATTACCTCTAATTGAATAGACCTGCCTTTTTGAATGCCGCCTGCATATACCAATTGCCCTAACAACATTGCAATGGGCGCATTTTCGCCGGTCACAAAACTATAATCAATTAAGGCACCCTCCGTTAACAATACAGCATCAGCAGGAATCATTTCATCAGACTTGATTAAAACAATTTCCGATTTTACCAAATCTGATAATGGCTTACTGAATTCTTTCCCGTCTTCTAAAACAGTTACTCCTAAAGGGAAAAAAGAATTATAATCTCTATCAAATGCAAATGAATCATAGGACTTGTCCTGAAACCATCTTCCCACCAACATAAAAAATACAATACCGCTCATACTATCTAAATAACCTGCTCCTGTTTGGGTAAGAATTTCATAAGTACTTCTGCTAAAAGTAACTGCTATGGCAAGCGCAATAGGCGCATCAATATTTAACCACTTTTGTCTAAGTCCTGTATAGGCCGAAATAAAAAAATCACTCGCGCTATACAATAAAACAGGCAAGGATAATACTAAGTTGATATAGATGAAAAAATGCCTAAGCGATCCCAATTCTACTACATCATTGGATAAATACTCCGGGAAACTCAACATCATAATATTACTAAAACAAAAACCAGCAATACCAATTTTATATAATTGTTTTTTATTTACTTTCTTTTTTTTGAGCCAATCATTACCCCCTAAATGTATTACGGGTTCATACCCGACAAATGCCAATAATTGCACCAATTCCTTTAAAGAAATAATCGATGGATTATATATTATTTTTATTTCCTTTTTTTCAAAATGTGTTTGAGAGTGAATAATTCCTGGATTGATCTTACTCAAATGCTCCAAGAGCCAAACACAGCTTACACAGTGTATTTGAGGTAAATAAAATGTGACATGTGCTTGATCCCCTAATTTAAATTGAATTAGCTGCTCTTGTATGGCCGAATGATCTAAGTAATTGTATTTATCTGAAACAAAATGACCCTTAGCCTTTAAACCAGGCATTGCTGATAAGTCATAATATTGACATAACCCATTTTCATCTAATAGCGTATATACCATCTTACAGCCATCGCAACAAAAGTATTTATCTGTAAGTTTTATCGCTGTATCACATTTAAGCCCACAGTGGTAGCAAGTTTCTTGTAACATGGTTACAACGAAAGTGCAGCAATTAAATTAGCGTATCAATGAGTCGGATCATTCTAAATGCTGATAAATATCATGTTTTAAGGCAGCATTTGCTTGAAATTAGGATCCAATGCATTTTGGACTTCTATTAAGCCCTGTTTGTACCATTGCGTTCTTGCGATCAAGCTGCGTATTTGATTTTGGACAAACAACTTATTATTCTCTAGTGCTTTCAATTTATTTTTCTGTGCCGAATTAGCATAATTGTATAAAGCACCCCAATAATTGAATTGTTCTGTTTGTTTTAAAAAAGCAATTGGATTTTGTTGAGCCTCCATCATTTTTTTATTTTGCATATACCAATGCAATACAAAATCATTTAATAATCCTTCCTCCCATAATACCTTAAAACTAGTATCCATTAAAAGAGAATTCCCATTCACCCATTTGTCAGGATAAATACCACCACCTCCATACACCAAATGCCCTTTAGGTGTTTTAAAGGAAGGTCCTTTAAAACTAGAGTCTTGTTTACCCAATGCATCCTCATGCAATCTGGTTATAAAATCATTTTCATATTCCTCTTTACCTTTTGTATAAGGTCTTTGGATATTTCTTCCTAATGGTGTATAGTATTTTGCAGTAGTTAATCGCAATGCACCTCCATTGGACAAATTAAATTGTTGTTGTACCAATCCTTTTCCAAAAGATCTTCTTCCCACAATGGTCGCTCTATCCCAATCTTGTAAAGCGCCTGCCAATACTTCACTTGCTGATGCAGAAGTTTCATCCATCAATACGGTTAACCCTCCTTGCTCAAATAAGCCTTCTCTTTTGCTAAAATAATCTACTCTAGAAGAATGTACTCCTTGTGTATATACAATTAATTTATTCCCACTCAATAATTCATCTGCAATACCCACCGCCTCTGATAATAAACCTCCCCCATTGCCTCTTAAATCTATCACCAAGGATTTCATTCCTTTTTGTAACAAAGGCTCTAAGGCTTGCATGAATGCCTCATAAGTTCGGTCTGCAAATTTATTAATACGGATATATCCAATAACTGTATCTATCATATAACTGGCGTCCACTGGAGATAAGGATACATTGTCCCTAGAAACAGTAAAAGATTTTTTCTCCCCAGATCGATCTACTAATAATTTAACTTTACTATTACTAGGCCCTTTTATTTTTTTTCTAATGTCTTCGGCATCCCATTTTTTTCCTGATAACTGAATACTGTCATCGGCTTTTAAAAGAATATCCCCCACTTTTAATCCAGCCTTATCTGCTGGGCCCTCTTTCATCACATAAGCAACAAAAACACTGTCTCTGAATTGTTGAAATTCTATACCTATCCCTTTAAAATTGGGTTGTAATTGCTCATTCACTTCGTTCAAATCGGCAGGTGGAATATAAACAGAATGAGGATCTAACTGTCCTAAATAAAAATTGGCAACCCTAATACCTGCACTATCATTTGATACAGAATCTACATATTTGGATTGCACCAATTCAATCATTTCCTGAATAGGTTGATGATTATTTCTAGTAAGCGATCCTAGATTAAAATTTCCTTTAAAAAAAACGCCTATAAAAATACCCAGAATGACTAAAAAGCCATAGAAGAGTGGTTTACCCCAATTCA
>CANHLZ010000101.1 GCA_947461595.1 Bacteroidota bacterium
CTTGATAAAAATGATTTCAATTGTTTACCGTTATGTCTTACTTTCTGCTTAAATGACCTTAAATTTACTTTCATATATAGTTTAATCTGACGCGAAATAATACCATTAAACTATAACTATCAAATCTATTTACATAATGATGAGTTGGGTAATCTATAAAAAAGGTTTTAAAGCATTCTTACAACTTGAAAAGTCATTAAGCGAACACTCTGTTGAAGCGTATTTAAGAGATATTGATAAATTAACTAATTATCTAGAAGCCAATGAAAACAACCTATCTCCTTCAGAAGTTACCTTAACTCATCTTCAAGCCTTTGTTCAATGTATTGGAGAAATGGAAATGGCCCCTACTTCTCAAGCCAGAATTATCTCGGGTATAAAATCTTTTTTTAAATATTGTTTACTCGAACAAATTTGCACCATCAATCCCACTACTTTACTGAATAGCCCCAAAACCAGGCGTAAGCTACCCGATGTTTTAAGTTTTGAAGAAATAGAACAATTAATTGGTCAAATTGATTTAAGTAAACCAGAAGGAGGACGCAATAAAGCTATTTTAGAAACCATGTATAGTTCTGGATTAAGGGTGACCGAAGCCATAAATTTAAAAATTTCTTGTTTGTATTTAGACGTTGGATTTATAAGAGTAATAGGCAAAGGAGACAAAGAACGATTGGTGCCTATTGGAACCGATGCCATTAAATTTATAAAATTATACAAAGAGACTATTCGAGTCCACCAAATTCCATCTAAGGATTGCGAGGATGTCTTGTTTTTAAACAACCGTGGAAAGGCTTTAAGTAGAGTGATGATTTTTTATATCATCAAAGCGCTTATCTTAAAAACAGGCATCAAAAAGTCAATCTCTCCCCATAGCTTTAGACATTCTTTTGCTACCCATTTAGTAGAAGGCGGAGCCGATTTAAGGGCTGTACAAGAAATGCTGGGGCATGAGAGTATAACCACCACCGAAATATACACTCATATTAACAGGGAATACCTGAGGGATACCCTGGATCGCTTTCACCCGGCCTTCAAAAAATGATAAAAAAAAGGTACTAGATGTCTTAAAATTAATTAGGTTTGTTCTCTAAAATAATCAAATGAAAAAAATACTCTTTTTACTAGGTATGGTTTTAAGCATGGCAGTAACTGCTCAAGTTAAAATGCCAGCAGCAAGCCCCACTCAAACTTTAATTCAAGACTTCGGTTTAGGTAAAATCGAAATTGTTTATTCAAGACCAAGTTTAAAAGGTCGTGCCGCTTTTGGAAATGGTAGCTTACTAGCTCCAACAGGAATTGTTTGGAGAACAGGTGCAAATGGAGCTACAAAAGTTACTTTCTCTGATCCTGTAACTATTGGCAATACTACTTTGGCAGCTGGTTCATATGGCTTATTTACCATTCCGGGTGAAAATGAATGGACAATTATATTTAACAGTAATTCTAAAGGTTGGGGAAGTTTTACTTACACAGAATCTGAAGATGTGGTTCGTGTAAAAGTAAAACCAGAAATAACAAGCAATAAAACTGAAACATTAATTATTGGTATTGGTGATATCACCCCAGAAACAGCTTCCATTTATTTGAAATGGGCTAATACATTAGTAGCTGTGCCAATTAAAACTGATATTAAATCTACGATCCGCAAGCAAATAGAAGCTTCTACTTCAGTAACTGCAGCCAATGGAGCCGCTTACCAAGCAGCAGCTAATTTTTATTATGATATGGATAAAGATTATGACAAAGCATTGGTTTATGTTGACAAAGCCATTGCTTTAGATGCAAAAGCTTATTGGTTATTCTTATTAAAAGCTAAAACTCAAAAAGAATTAGGAGATAAAAAAGGTGCTAAAGCAAGTGCTGAAACTTGTATTAAAATGGCAGAAGCTGGAAAAAATGCAGACTACGTTCGTTCTGCTACAGAGCTTATTGCTTCTCTTTAATTTAACCAACTGATATTGATATAAAAACGAGTCTCGAGTAATCGGGACTCTTTTTTGTACATTTGTACACCAACGCGGAGGTGGCGAAATTGGTAGACGCACTACCTTGAGGTGGTAGCGCCCAAACCCGGGCGTGGGAGTTCGAATCTCCTCTTCCGCACCAACCCTATCATAAAAGTGATGGGGTTTTTTATTTATATTTGTAACATGTCTACTTATACCGTTACCTGTCCTAAGTGCCAAAATAACTTTGAACCCACTGATGCTATCAGAGAAGAAGTGGAAAAAGAATTGCGTGGCAAAATGACCGACTGGCAAAAAAAGAAAGAAGAAGAAACCAATGTGTTATTGGCTGAGCAAAAAATTACTATTGAAAACGAATTGGCAGAAAAATTAAAAAAAGATTTAGGGGCTCAATATGAGCATAAAATAAAAGTCATGCAGCAAAGTGAATCTGCCATGAGTAAGCAAGTAAAAGATTTTCAAGAAAAGGAATTAGAATTTCTTAAACAGGTACAAGCCATACAAGCAAAAGAAGCTGCATTAGAACTAGAATTACAAAGAAAATTAATAGCGGAAAGAGAAAATATAAAAGCACAAATACTTAAGGAAGAATTAGAAAGAGGCTCCTTAAAAGATCAAGAATATCAACTAAAAGTAAAAGAATTAGAAAAACAATTAGAAGATCAACGTAAACTGGCCGATGAAATGAAGCGCAAAGCCGAACAAGGCAGTATGCAAATGCAAGGCGAAGTTCAAGAACTTTTATTGGAAGAATTATTAAAATCAAGTTTTCCGTTTGATCAAATCGTAGAAGTAGGTAAAGGCGTTCGCGGTGCAGATTGTATTCAAATTGTAAGAAATAACTTAGGCCAGGAAGCAGGAAAAATTATATACGAGAGTAAAAGAACTACTGCTTTCGCACAAGAGTGGATTGAAAAATTAAAAACAGATATGCGTAGTCAAGGTGCAGACATTGCCATTATTGTTACTCAAGCATTTCCTAAAGACATGGAAAGATTTGGCGAAAAAGAAGGCGTTTATATTTGTTCGTATCAAGAAGTAAAAAGTGTAGCGCTATTACTTAGAAATGCAATATTAAAAATATACGATTCCAAAAAAAGCCAAGTAAACAAAGGCGATAAAATGAGTTTTTTATATGACTACTTGATAAGTAATGAGTTTAACGAACAATGGAAAGCTATTGGCGAAGGATTTAGACAAATGCGATATAGTATTCAAAAGGAAAGAGATGCTATGGAGAAATTATGGAAGTCACGTGAGAAGCAACTAGAAAAAGTATTATTAAATGCCATGCACATCAAAGGTTCTATAGAAGGCATTGCTGGGGCTGATACTATCAATATGAATTTACTTGAAGACGACGAAACTATGTCTTTAGAAGATTAATAAAAATTTATATAACACTTACTGCCCAAACAAAATTGTTTGTTATTTCATAATGAATTTGCACTTCTAGCGCTAATACATCACTCAAAATAGAAGCATTCAAAATTCCTTTAGAAGCACTAGCTACTTCTTCGATTCTCAACTGCTCTGAAAAATCAATACCCAATTTTTCATTCATCTTATACATCGCTTCTTTCGCTGCCCAAAAAAAAGTCATTTGTTTCAATTGATCTTCTTCGTTGAGTAACTTTATTGTATCCCATTCTGATTTATGAATGAATTTATGGGCCACTTTCCCTACCTTATCTTGAATCAATTCGATATCAATCCCCACTGGATCTTTGGAACTTACAATGCATGCAGCATATCCATTACAATGAGAGACAGAGAAATGATAATGACTATTCTCTAGGAAGGGCTTCCCATTGGCGGCATATTTTATTAATTTAGGATCTAAATCAGGTATCAAATCTTGTAATAATAATCGCGCCGCTAAATGCTGTACTTTTTTTATTGGATGTGTAATTTGGACATTACTACTTACCTTTTGTTCAAAAAAATCCAATGACTCCGTAATGGACCAAATAGCCATTTTAGATGTTGCGTTGATATTTTGTTGATAAAACAAAGGCATAGAAAAAAGGATTGATTTAGATTGCAGCGCAATTGATAGGTGCAAAATAAACATAAATAAACAAAGATGATTTTATCCGACTCTCGAATAGTAGAAGAAATAGCAAAAGGAACTATCAAAATTGAGCCTTATGAACGCAAAGATTTAGGTAGCAATAGCTATGACGTTCATTTAGGAAAATGGTTGGCTACCTATGACAATCCAATTTTAGATGCTAAAGCACACAATACCATTACTTATTTTGAAATTCCAGAAGAGGGATTCGTTTTAGAACCCACTGGATTTTATTTAGGGGTAACCTTAGAATACACAGAAACCCACGCACATGTTCCCTTTTTAGAAGGAAAATCTTCTACTGGAAGATTGGGTATTGACATTCATGCCACCGCAGGTAAAGGCGATGTAGGATTTTGTGGCTATTGGACTTTAGAAATTTCGGTTAAGCAACCGGTTAAAGTTTATAAAGGAATGCCAATTGGACAACTTATCTATTTCCCTGTGGATGGCGAGATTGAAGTAAAGTATAATCAAAAGTCGAATGCCAAATACAGCGGACAGCCCGAAAAGCCTATAGAAAGCATGATGTGGAAGAATAAATTTTAAGTCAATCTTATTTGGCTCTATACGCTAAGGCCCATAAAAGCACATCGTTATAACTCTCAATTCCATTGGCTTGCTTGTTCCATTGTAGAAATTGATTGTACATTGTTGTCGATGCAGGAATTAATAAGTCTTGTCTTTCTAAGAAAAACAATTTAATTTTTTTTCGATCTGCTAATACTAAAGCAGACAATAGTTGTTTATTTCTATTGACCACTTTTTTCCAATTTTCAAAATTTCCAGTCTTTGCAATAAAAGTTAATTCAGCACTTTGGGCATAAGTAAATAATTGCAACAACATAGAATATTTAAATATGGGCTTTTGGCTTTCTGTCCCAATAACAAAAGCAATGAAATTGGCTTCCGTTTCGGAGGCATAACCCAATTGATGTGCCATTTCATGGCAGGTTGTAAATGGCAAGGTTAAAATGGGAACGTCTCCTCTAATAATAGCTTCACCTGTCAGCGGCTGATAATAGGCCATAAAGCCTATATAATCTCCTAAAGCTGGAAATCTGGATAGTTTTAAATTGGGCTGTTGAAGCTTTAAAAAAGGATATTGTAGCTCCATTTGAGCATATGCTTGGACGGCACTAGAGAAAATCTGCTTGATGGTAAGCTGTGAAATAGTAGAGTCGGCAATTTGAGCCCTTGTGGAATTTAGCTCTTCAATCAGGTCTAAAGTAAGCCGCTCAATAGCCACATCGCTATATCTATCCTTCACATATAAGCCAAATTGCTTAGCAGGACTAGACTGCTGATAATTTAGCCCCCAAAAAAGCATAAAAAGTACATAAACCTGTATGAAGTATTTGAAAGTTTTTACAAGAAAAGCTTTTAAAATTAAATTGATTTTATGAGCTTGATTGTATTGATATTTAAATTTTAATAACTTTCTTATTATATTGATTATCAACATTATAATTATAAAAAAATAAACATACTCCCCTATTGCATTAGGGAATAAGCCTGATACCTTTCGAAGGCTTAGACCTATCCACTTGAAAAAGCCATTAGAATAGTATTTGGAAACCCCCTCTGGGAACTGGGTGATGATAAGAATGGCTAGTGCCATAAAATGCCATTTCCAATAACCAATGAATTTAAATAGGGAAGCTAACTTAAGGAGGAATTTAGAAGAATTTGCCATGGATTATTATAATGGGGTAAAAGTAGGATAAACTTTGTCTTTTGGTTGGTTTTTACTAACTTTGCCACCCTTATAAGTACGGTTATGAACCAAAACAGGGCTTACGAAATAGCATTTGTGGGTCTAAGACCCGGTTTACACGAGTTAGAATACCGTATTGAGGACCAGTTCTTTGCCGATTTTGGACCACAGGATTTTAGCCATTGTGATACGACTGTTAAACTTAAATTAGATAAGAAACAGGGGTTTTTACAACTGCATTTTGACTTAGATGGAAATATAGATACCCTTTGTGACCGTTGTGGCAACCCCATCACCGTTCAACTATGGGATGAGTTTAATTTGATAGTTAAACTGGTCGATGACCCTATTACCATGAATAGTCAGGAGGAAGATCCAGATATCTTTTATATCGATAAGGGCGAAAGCCATTTTTCGATTGCTAACTGGATTTTTGAATTCATCAACCTAAGTATCCCCTTACAACATATTTGTAAGGAAAACGAAAAAGGAGAATCTACCTGTAATCAAAAAGTAATCGAAACCCTAAAGAAATTTAAAACCAACCAAATTGAAGTGAATAACAAGAATATTTGGAAAGGTTTAGAAAAATTTAAAGGGTTAGATGATCCAAAAGAAGCGACCAACAATTAAAAACGAATATTAAATAATAATTTTAAAACATAAGAGATGCCTAATCCTAAACGCAGACACTCGCAACAACGTAGCGCTAAAAGAAGAACCCATTATGTAGCCCAAGAAGTTACATTAAGCAAAGATGGTACTACTGGAGAAATCCATGTACGTCATCGTGCACA
>CANHLZ010000102.1 GCA_947461595.1 Bacteroidota bacterium
CTAAGTGATCCACGGGTACATCAAAAAAGCCTTGTATTTGTGCCGCATGTAAATCCATGGTAATAACACGGTGAGCTCCAGCAGCTTCTAGTAAAGTTGCTATTAATTTTGCTCCTATAGCAACTCTTGGTTTGTCTTTTCTATCCTGTCTTGCAAAACCATAATAAGGAACCACTGCAATAATTTTATAAGCACTTGCTCTTTTAGCAGCATCAATCATCATTAACAATTCCATCAAATTTTCAGAAGGCGCATAGGTGCTTTGCACTAAAAAAACATAATCACCTCTTATGCTTTCTAAAAAAATAGGCTGAAATTCTCCATCACTAAATTTTTGAATATTTATTTTTCCAATAGGTGCTCCAAAGCGTTGAGCAATTTTTTCCGCTAAGGCTTGTGAGCCAGTTCCAGCGAATATTTTTACTGAAGGATTCATGTAGTTTAGGATATGCGTCAAAGTTATAAATATCGCTTACAATACTTAAATAATAATTGCCCTACTTTTCAACATCTCGCGAACTTATGCACATATTAGATGTCTTTGTTTGGTATTTATACGGTCTTTCTCATTTTTTGATTTAGTTAGATTTGTCGCTATGGGAAATTTAAACAATATCAAATCCTGGGCCCTTCAGGACCAACCAGTGCATAAACTTTACTCCAAAGGGGCAAAAAACCTCAGCGATGTAGAGCTTTTAGCCATTTTATTGCAACATGGCACCGTGCATCAAAACGCCATTGAATTAGCTAGGGCATTGCTTAGCGCCACTCAAAATAACTTGCAAAAATTTTCAAAATTAAATATAGTGGACCTCTTGGCCTTGAAAATAAAAGGTATTGGAAAAGTAAAAGCCATTCGTATTTTAGCAGCTATTGAATTAGGTTCCAGAAGAATTTCCAATACCATTGCCAACAAAAATATTCATCAAAGTGGTCAGGTGGCACAACACCTTAAGTATTTATTGCAATTTGAGAACAGAGAAATTTTTATGGTTCTATTGTTAAACCAAGCCAATAAAATTATTCACGAAGCCATTTTAAGCGAAGGTGGCATTACGGGCACTATTGCCGATCCCCGTCTCATTTTTAAATTAGCGCTTAGCCATGAAGCAACAGGATTTATTATATGTCACAATCATCCTAGTGGTCAATTACAACCCAGTCAGATGGACAATATATTAACAGAGAAAATAAAAAAGGGAGCTGCGTATTTTGATATTAAGCTTATAGACCATATTATAGTTAGCCTCGAAGGTTATTACAGCTATGCTGAACAAAATGCTAATTGGTAAAAACTATGCTTGCGCCGTAGGTCCTCCAAAATTCATTGGAATTTCTACCGGCAACATATCTGCAATAGGTCCATTGGCTTCTTCGTATCGCTCCACATTTTCCACCAAGGCTTTCATAAATCGCTTGGCATGCATTGGAGTTAAAATAACTCTGCTTTTTACCTTGCTCTTGGGCGTACCAGGCATCACATTAACAAAATCTACCACAAATTCTGCATTGCTATGGGTGATGATGGCCAAATTAGCATAGGCGCCTTCGGCTATTTCTTCACTTATTTCGATGTTTAAGGGTTGGTTGGGGTTTTGTTCCATACTTTTTATTAAGGCCCCAAAGATACAGGGGATGGAATGTTAAAAAAAAATTACAGTACTGCAATTCAAAGAAACTAAATTTGCTTCATGTTAATACTTGATGGTAAAATAGCCTCCGCCGCTGTAAAAGCGACCCTTTTGGAGCAAACCCAGGCCCTTAAAGCCGCCGGTAAAAGAACCCCTCATTTAGCTGCCATTTTGGTGGGTGCCAATGGGGCTAGTGAAACTTATGTAGCTAGTAAAGTAAAGAACTGCGAGGAAACCGGATTCGGTTCTTCTTTGTATCGATTGGATGCAGATGTAGAGGAAGCTGTTTTACTAGCAAAAATTGCCGAGCTCAATCAAGATCCAAATTGCGATGGTATTTTAGTGCAGTTGCCTTTGCCTAAACATATTAAAGAGTCTAAAGTAATTGAGGCTATCCATCCTGCTAAAGATGTAGATGGTTTTCATCCTGTAAATGTGGGCCGCTTGGTACAAGGTTTAAATACTTTTATTCCTGCAACCCCTTATGGAATTATTTTAATGCTTGAACATTTTAATATTGAAACCAAAGGTAAAAATGCAGTGGTGATTGGTCGTAGTAATATTGTAGGTCGTCCAATGAGCATTTTATTAAGCAGCAATATCGCACAAGGAAATTGCACGGTTACCATTTGTCATAGTCATACTAAAAATTTAAAAGAAGTTTGTTTAGGTGCCGATATTATTGTGGCCGCTTTAGGGGTGCCTAATTTCTTAACAGGAGATATGATTAAACCTGGTGCAGTTATTATTGATGTGGGTATTACCAGAGTAGAAGACGCTACTGCTAAAAAAGGTTTTAGAATCAAAGGCGATGTAAATTATGAAGAAGCTTGCGCAAAAGCTTCTGCCATTACTCCTGTGCCTGGTGGCGTTGGCTTAATGACCATTGCTGGTTTATTAAAAAATACGATGAAAGCTTATCAAGGGCTTTAATATCAATAAAATAGCATTATAATTTTTTAGCTTGAACACTATTACCCAATATCCTGTGATGGAAATGTTTTATTCTTTGCAAGGCGAAGGATACCACCAAGGCAAAGCGGCTTTTTTTATTCGCTTGGCTGGATGTGATGTGGGTTGTGTTTGGTGCGATGTAAAAGAAAGCTGGGATGCTAGCAAGCACCCGATTTTATCTATTGATGAAATTGTTGCGAGTGCTTTAGCACATCCTGCACGTTTAGCTATTATTACTGGGGGCGAACCTTTATTATACAATTTAGATGCCTTAACTACTTCTTTAAAAAAGGCAGGATTTGAAGTGAATATAGAAACATCGGGTTCGAGTCCTTTATCTGGAAAATGGGATTGGGTTTGCTTTTCTCCTAAAAAATTTAAAGCACCACTTGATGAATGTATTGCTGCCGCCTCTGAATTAAAAGTGGTTATTTTTAATACCCACGATTTTGAATGGGCCGAAACCTACGCTCAACAAGTAGCTCCCTCTTGTAAATTATATTTGCAACCCGAATGGGATAAGGCCAATCAAATTACACCCTTAGTAATTGAATATATTAAAGCACACCCACAATGGGAATTAAGTGCCCAATTGCATAAGTACATTCAAGTTCCCTAATTTGTATATTTACAATTCATTATTGTAGTATGATCAAAAACAAATGGTTTTTATTGGTATTTTATTTTGCAATGACTTTCGTTGTATGCAACCATTTGTTGGCACAGGATTCCACTAGTATTAATAAAGCAACTATTTCTTCCAAAAATAAAACAGCAGCACAAAAGCTATACGATAAGGCCATTATTGAATTAGACAATAAATCATTTGACAAGGGCATTGAATTACTTGAAAGCGCCATTCAAAAAGATCCTGAATTGATAGAGGCTTACTTAACCTTATTTCAAGTCCATTTGACCACCAAGCAATACCAGAAAGCTATTTTAGTATTTGAAAAAATTCAAATAGCAGAGCCGGATGCTGCTATTCCTTTTATTGTTAAGTATGCCACCGCGCATGTAAGTATGGGTAATTATGCAAAAGCTTTTTCAATTCTACAACCCAAGATCGCCAACAATCAATTACCCATCTATTTAAAAAGCAAAGGTATTGATTTACTTAAAATTTGCCAGTTTGCTATTTCCAACCCCATACAAAAAGAGATTAAAGTAAGCAATGTGGGCGATAGCATTAATTCAGATGCAGCTGAATACTTTCCCAGCGTTACCGTGCAGGACAGTTTATTTTTATTTATGCGTCGCTCCAATTTAACCAGAGAAGATTTTTATTATAGCACCATCACTAAAAAAGGTTTTTCTGAAGCAAAACCTTTAGCAGATAATTTAAATGAGGAAGATAAAAAAGGCAGCATGAGTCTTACGCAGGATTTAAATACTTTATACTATGCTGCAGACTATGGCTCCAAGGGCTATGGGCGTTACGATATTTACAAAGTCACTAAAACAAAAAAAGGTTGGTCTGATCCAAAAAACCTGGGTCGCAATATTAATTCTGATTATTGGGACAGCGCTCCCAGCATTGCCCCTGATGGGCAAGCAATTTATTTTTGCAGCAACCGCCCTGATGGCTATGGCGGCATTGATATTTATGTTGCTTACCGAAATGAAAAAGGATATTGGAATGAAGCGGTTAATATGGGCCCTTCGATTAACACAGCAGCAGATGAACAAACACCATTTATTCATGCAGATAATAGAAGTATGTATTTTTCATCCAATGGTTGGCCTGGATTTGGAGGAGCCGACTTATTTGTTTCTCGAAAAAAATTAGATGGCAGTTGGTCTACCCCCATGAATTTAGGCTACCCTATTAATACCTATGAAAACGAGGGCAGTATTGCTGTGGCAAGCAATGGCATGGATGCTTACATGGCCAGCGACAGAGCAGATAGTAAGGGTGGCTTGGATATTTACAAAGCTATACTGGCATCAGCTACCAGGGCCAATAAAACATTTTATTTAAAGGGCTACATCGCAGATGCTGTTACAAAAAGTCCTATTGCAGGAGACGTGGTTTTAGTAAATCCTTTGGACGATAGTAGTACCATGCAAATTAAAGTAGATAACGATGGTTATTTTGTTTTAGGACTTCCGTATTTTGATAGTTTAGGCATTAGAGTAAATAGTCCCAATCATATTTTCGCAAGTACTTTTATTTCAGCGGATAGTTTACAATATCTATCAGGCACCACTTTTCAATTTTATTTAGCGCCTATACCTGTTTATGGAAAACCTTTTTCTCAAAATTTCAATAATGTATTTTTTGATTTAAATTCTGCCAAACTTAAAAAGAAATCAAGAGTAGAATTAGATGCTTTAGTTACTTATTTAGAATCTGCTCCTATGGCTGTGGTACTTATCGAAGGTCATACCGATTCTAAAGGGGATAGCATTCAAAATAAAAACATGTCTGATAGAAGGTCAGCGTCTATTGCACGATATCTTATTAATAAAAAAATTGAACCAAATAGAGTAAGTACAATTGCACGCGGTGCTAAGTTCCCTATTGCCGACAATGCCACCGAAGAGGGTCGGGCAAAAAACAGACGTAGTAGTTTTGTCATTAGCTTCCCAAAGCCCAAAGAGTCTTCAAAATAAAGTATAAATACTGCCCTTTCATGTAGGTAAAACATTGATGTTTGCCTCATGGATGATGAAATAGTATATACCATCGCGCTAAGTTGGATGGCAGGGCTAAACGATATTCAGAAAAAAACTATTCTTGAATTTTATGGATCTGCTGTTGCTGTTTTTAAAGAACACCAAAAACAAGAAGCAGGTTTTACAGAACTTAATTTGATTCATAAAAATATTTTAATCTCGAAATGGCCTTTGAAAGAAGCAGAAGTAGAATTAAATTTTATTAACAAGCATCAAATTTATTGCTTATCAGTTCTAGACCCTAACTACCCCAATAGATTGGTTCAATGCAAAGACGCTCCATTATTATTGTATGTAAATGGTTCAAATGAATTTAATTTGCCTCAATTGATAAGCATCGTTGGGACCCGTCAACATACCCTTCAAGTAAATAAAGTAGTTCAAGAATTAATACAAGGTTTGGCTCATTTAAAAATAGGTGTAGTGAGTGGAATGGCATTAGGCGTTGATGGCATTGCGCATCAAACTGCCTTAAAAATGAAGCTACCCACCTGGGGCGTTTTGGCACACGGCTTAGATAAAATTTATCCTATTCAACATCGTCGATTGGCCATCGAGATGATTCAACAAGGTGGCTTAATTACCGAATGCAGAAAAGGTACAATACCCCTTCCTTATTTTTTTCCAAAAAGAAATCGAATAGTGGCTGGTATGTCCGACGCCACCATTGTTATTGAAACAGCTATCAAAGGAGGTAGCATGATTACGGCCAACTTGGCTTTTGGTTATGACCGAGAAGTATTTGCTGTTCCAGGAAAAATACATGACGCTAAAAGCAAAGGTTGTTTACATCTTATTAAATACAATAAAGCACATCTTTACCACGACCCTATTCATTTACTTGAAAATATGAACTGGCCTATTTCAGACCCAATATCAGTAGAAAAACAATTAAAATTGATACTCGATCCCGAATTGCAAAGGGTATTATTACTCATTGAAATGCAAGGTCCCATTCATCGAGATGAATTAGCTAACCACTTAAAAATCAATGCCAGTTTGCTTTCCGGCTATCTACTTTCGCTCGAAATGCAGGGGCAGATTCACTTATTGGCGGGTAACCTTTACAGCAAGTGCTAAAAAAGGATTTTGCCTAAATAATCGAAGGCCCTATCTTTGCCTATGGCAACAAGAAATACTACCAACCAGTCCCGCATTTTTGGTCAAGGCTTAACTTTTGATGACGTATTGTTAATGCCGGCTTATTCCGAAATACTTCCTTCCGAAGTAAACATTCACTCGCAGCTCACCAAAAATATCCAATTACACACACCTATTTTGTCCTCGGCA
>CANHLZ010000103.1 GCA_947461595.1 Bacteroidota bacterium
AAAGCTTTGGAGGTATCAAATTTATAAAATTGAATATTGTCAACCAGCTTACCACTATTGTGTAAGAATAATGCGGTGGCTCCTTTTTGTTGAATGTCAGCTGCCGTTGTCACCAACCACTGCGTCATATCAAAATGCGGATTACTTGTGTTTTCTTCCAACACTTCATTTAAATCCTTAAACCATACTTGTTTAGATTCATTTAAAGAAATGGATGCCTTAGATACAACACTTCCATTTCCACTATTTGAAATAGGAAAATAAAAACTATCTACTGCGATGGCCTCTTTATTTATTTTTAAAAAAGAATTTGATGTTAATGCATTGCCTTCGTCAATAGGAAAATTTTGAATGTACCCATCCACCCCTAAAGCTTTTATACCAAGCGCTTGGTATTGGCCAATGATATAATCCACTGCTTTTTGTTCTCCGATGGTTCCAGCGCGTCTTCCTTCTAATGCATCACTAGCTAAAAATTGAATGTGATTTTTTAAAGCTTTTACTAATTTTTTATCTGTGCTACTTAAATGTTGCGCGAATAAAAAAGACGGGGCACTTAAAATTAGCAGTAGATAATATTTACGCATGAAAATCAATTTAATGCTCAAAGTTAAATAAAGCAACTAGCAATTTGGCTTCTTCTTAAAAAAACCTTTTCAACCTGGTGATTGCATCTATAAGTAGATAGATTTTTGTTGGATATGTTTATGATTAGGGTCAGTCTTAAATGGGAGCTCAATTTCTTATTTCGTAAGTACTAGCCAATCATAAACCATAGCTTTGCCAGCATATGAATGCCGGTATACATATTGCACTAGTGGGGAACCCCAATAGCGGAAAAAGCTCGCTTTTTAATGCGCTTACTGGCATGCACCAAAAAGTAGGCAATTTCCCAGGCGTCACCGTGGAAAAAAAAACAGGGCAATTGGAATTGGCTGGACAACCCACTACTTTAATTGATTTACCTGGCACTTATAGCTTTTACCCAAAAAGAGAAGATGAGTGGGTGGCTTATAAAGTTCTCATGGGCGTCGATGTTGACTTAAAAACTGATTTAATTTTATTAATTGCAGATGCCAGTAATTTAAAAAGGAATTTACTTTTTTGTAGTCAAATTATTGATTTAAAAATTCCGGTGGTGTTGGCACTTACCATGAACGACTTAGCTGCTAAAAAAGGAATTAAAATTGATATTGCAGGTTTGCAAGAAGATTTAGGCATACCTGTGGTAGCCATAGATGCCAGAAAAAATAAAGGATTGTTTGAATTAAAAAATGCCTTAACAAATATTATTCAAACGGTACGACCTAAAAATCAGAAAAATTTTATTGATAATAAAAAGCTAGCTCCTGCAGCCATTGATTCATTTAAAAAATTATATCCAACCCATAGCGATTACGCTGCCTTGCATTATTTAATGCACCACGAAGCATTCCCTTTAGATCATGAAATGCAAATACAAATTGAGGAAATAGAAATTGACAACGATTTTAATCATACTAAAACGCAGGCGCAAGAAATATTACAAAGGTATAGTCATATTCAAGAGATTATGAAAAGCAGAGTCGTAGAGCCCGACCCTACTGCTAAGAAAAAAAGATCCGAAAAATTAGACAATATATTTTTACATAGGGTTGGAGGTTATGCTATTTTGCTTTCCGTTTTATTTATTTTATTTCAATCGGTATTTTGGATGGCAAAATTTCCGATGGATGGAATTGAATGGATATTTACTAATTTAACTACTTATTTAAATTCAGTATTGCCTTCCGTTTGGTGGGAAGACTTACTCGTCAATGGCTTGGTGGCGGGTATTGGCGGCATTGTGGTTTTTGTACCGCAAATCATGATACTCTTTGGATTGATTACTTTATTAGAAGATACCGGCTACATGGCGCGTATCAGTTTTTTAAGTGATAAGCTAATGCGCAAAGTAGGTTTGAATGGCAAAAGCGTAATGCCTATGATAAGCGGCTTTGCTTGTGCAGTGCCAGCTATCATGAGTGCTAGAAATATTGAAAATAAAAAAGAGCGATTACTCACCATCATGGTCACTCCTTTTATGAGTTGTAGTGCAAGATTGCCGGTATACACTATATTAATCTCCTTAGTAATAGACGATAAAATGTATTTTGGATTTTTAAGCTTGCAAGGCTTGGTCATGATGGGATTATATCTAATGGGGATTATAATGGCTTTGTTAGCAAGCATGGTATTGAAATGGTTTATAAATATTAAAGAGAAAAGTTATTTTATCTTAGAACTGCCTGTGTATCGTGCGCCCCGTTGGAAAAATATAGGCACCACCATGATACAAAAAGCAGGCATTTTTGTAAGAGATGCAGGCAAAGTAATTATAGTAATAAGCTTATTGCTTTGGTTTTTAAGTAGCTATGGACCGAGTGCCCCAATGCAAAAAGTAGAAGCAGATTATGCACAACAAAAATTATTTTTAGCCAATAATGCTGTGCTAGTTAACAAAGAAAATAAACTTACTGCAAAACAAATTGACAAAGAATACCATACGCAGAAATTAGAAAATTCATATGCGGGTATGGTTGGGAAAAAAATAGAGCCCTTAATTTCTCCATTGGGATTTGATTGGAAAATAGGTATTGCATTAGTAACCTCCTTTGCTGCAAGAGAAGTTTTTGTAGGAACGATGGCTACTTTATATAGTGTAGAAGAATCGGATAATAGTTCACTAAGAGAAAAATTAAAATCGGCTGTAAGGCCCGATGGTACACCTGTATATAGCTTAGCCGCAGCCTTATCTTTAATGGTATTCTATGTTTTAGCCATGCAATGCATGAGTACCTTAGCAGTAGTAAAGCGAGAAACACAAAGTTGGAAATGGCCCACCATACAATTTTTCATGATGACAGGTCTTGCCTATTTCATGAGCTGGATAGTGTATGTGGTAGTGAAATAAAAAGAAAAAATAAAATTTTAACTTATCTGTTTTTAACTTCCTCAAAAGCCTCATCATAATCGGCGCGAATAGTGCCCATTACCCGATCCCAGAATAGAAAATATAAACCATAATTACCCTTAAAGTATTTATGATGCTGGTTATGGTTTACAGAAGTATTAATCCATTTCCCAATCCTACTATGACTAAATCCTTTGGGATATAATTCCCAACCTAAGTGGCCGTAAATATTATATAAAATGGATAATAAAAAGAAAATCGCAATATGTGATTTGTGAATAGGGATGGTAAATAAAAACACTACGAAAATACCCACTTCAACAATCGATTCTAACGGATGAAACGCATACGCAGCCCAAGGAGAAGGGTTGGTAGATTTGTGATGCACTAAATGCATGATATTAAATAAACTTTTATGATGCATGATTCTGTGGGTCCAATAGAAATAAGTGTCATGCATGATAAACATGATTGGGAAAGCTAAAAAATAATAGATTGGGCCATAATCACTTATGTTTTCATACAAAGTGGTATAAGGCTTCATTACAGGATTGGCAATAAAAAAGAGAGGTATTAAGGCGAAAATAAAAATAGTAATAGTACTATAAAATATTTCGCGCAAATAATCGGTGTTTTTAGGAAAAAGGGATTGTATTTTTTGTTTTATAATTTTATTTTTAAAAATTATATAAAATAATAAAAAAACACTGCCGGCAATTAAATAATACCTGCCAGCTACCCTTTCTATAAAAAATATATATTTATCCAATTGAATGCTCATCATAGTAGGTAAAGATAATAAAAAATAAAATTGACTACTATAGAAGTATATTATATTATTTTAATTTTACAATTGAAGCCATTTCAGATTTCAACAATAAAATATCCTCCTTGATGCGATTTATTTCAACCAATAAAGTACCATTGTACACCCCCCGAATGCGGCGATACTGATCCACTAAAATGAAATTTTCAGTATGTAAAAATTCATTACCCGATTGATAATAGCCCACGGTATCGCCAGCAAAATATTGTTGTTTTGCTAAACCATATATCTCCTTTTTATTGCCAGTAAGTAGGTGCCATTTTTTAGCATCCACTTTATTGTTTAAGGCGTATTTATGGAGCACATTTATATTATCTGTTTCAGGCGTTACTGAATGGGAAAGCAATAATATAGAAGTATCATTTTTAAACGCCTCTTGCAACAAATACATATTATTTGTCATTTTAGGACAAATATTACGACACTTGGTAAAAAAGAAATTGGCAATATATATTTTACCGTTCACTAAATTTTCATCAATTACTTTCCCATTTTGATCTAAAAAAGAAAAAGAAGGTATGGTATGTATATCATTATACCCAGTATCAGTTTCATTGATCCATTCTGGTGTCCAATCTGGTTGATTAAAAAAAGGAAGTGTCAATAAAGAATCTGTAGCCTTCAATTCATTATTATTACTTACACTATTACAAGCACAAAAAAATAATGTACAGCCCATAAAAAAATAAAAAAGAGTATTAAAAGGTTTCATTTAATTTAATTTATTTTAAAATCAATAGAATCTTGTGGGGTCATACATAATTTCAAACCAATCAAACCAAATCTTCTGCCTTGCTTCACCACATAATTTGCACGAATGATTCCGTTTTCCCACCACATTTTCTGACTCCCATTTTCATATCCCATTTCATAATGAAATGCCTTATAGGCTTGGCCATTACGATACCATTCATTGGCAACCCCCTGCAGTTCTCCGTCTATAAAATTAAATTCAAATTTAGGTTTCCCATCTTCCCAAAAGCCAATATGCTTTCCTGCTTTTTTCCCTAAATGATAGGTCCTATACTCCGCTATCCGATGATTAGGATACCACTTTTTAAATGCCCCCTCCTCTACACCATTAAAATAGCTTCCCACAAATAAAGAATCGCCATTGGCAAAAAGATCAAAAATATAACCGCTATACTTTGTATTTTGAAAGTAAAGTGTGTCTTGATGGAAAGATAAATAACGATCCCTACTATTTAGATATGAATTAGGTAAAACAATTTTAGGCTGTATTGTGTCATATACCATTGGAGCATCAAATGAATGCACTGGCTCTTTTGAATGGCATGCTTGAATAAACAAACAAGCAACAATACATTTAAAATATAAAACGTTTTTCATTTATTGAGATACAGTGCCAGGACTGCCATAAAAACCTGATCCATTAATATAAGGATCAGTACTCGTAATATGATAATGATAAATACCAGCAGGATAATCGGTTGTAACAGCAATGTGTCCATGGTAAGCATCTAATTTAGCATTATCAACCAAGGCGCCATTTTCTTCAGGTCCATATACAGGAAAGCCATCTAATAAAAATCCCAATAAAGAAGATTTAGTCACTTTAACAGTTGTTAAATAAAGTGGTTCCACATGATAATGATATTGCCCTGTAGGAGCAGGATGACCCCAGTAGCGATCAAAAGAAACCATTTCACCAGCTAAAGGTTGATTGGGACCAGCATACTGATTAAAAAAAGGAACTCCATTTAATGAAACGCCAATGGCACCTAATGGTGTAGCCATATGATTCGTAGCCACTTTAGGATTTACTGGAATTTTAAATACATAAGATTTCTCTCCAATTGAATTTGGATTTTTTGAAAAATTATACCCTCCAAAAGTGAGGCCTGAAAAATTATCATATAATGTATTTGAAGTCGCGTAGTAGGAACTTTTATGATCGGGCGCGCCATTTGATTTTATTGTAATAAAAGTTCCATCGGAAGTAATACTTGAAGCGCCATATATTTTCTTGAAAACATCAGGCACTGTAATATTCACTGTTGCCACGGGGCTAGTGGTACTTATTGAACTTGTTGAATCTTTCGAGCAAGCACTTGTTAAAAAACTTAACATTAAAAGATAAATAATTTTATTAGTCATGGGAGAAGGTTTTGTCAATAGGATGAAAAAATAATTATAAGGTTTAATGCAAGTGACAATTTTAATTAAAAAAAACACCCCGTATCCAAAATGGAACGGGGTGCTCAATAAATTAACAATTAAGTTTTACCAACCGCTAATGGCTAGTATTTCTTTGGTATGGTCTTTGGTGTCGGGTTTTTCGATTATAAATCTTACCATACCTGCTTCGTCAATTAAGAAAGTGGTACGGGTGGTGCCCATATAAGTACGGCCCATGAATTTCTTCTGGCCCCATAAATTGTATTTGTCAACTATCTTCTTGTCCTCATCTGCAATTAAAGAAAAAGGTAAATCATATTTTTCAATGAATTTTTCATGTGATTTTACCGAATCCACGCTTACCCCTAACACTTGTAAGCCTTTCTTTAGCAATGCTTTATAATTATCACGCAAATTACAGGCCTGTGCTGTACAACCTGGTGTATCATCTTTTGGGTAAAAATAAAGGACAAGCTTTTTTCCCTTAAAATCGGCTATAGAAACGGTATTGCCATGTTGATCAACGCCTTTAAACAGGGGCGCTTTAGAACCTTCTTTAATAACTGCCATAATCTTGAATTGGCGGTGAAGATAGCATTTAAAAAGGACAAAAATGTTTAGGGTTAAAATGGGTCAAATTCAGGCAAATTTTTGTA
>CANHLZ010000104.1 GCA_947461595.1 Bacteroidota bacterium
CCTGACAAAAATCCAATTATAGTAACAATATTATTATTTGATATTTTAATTTTTAAATAATAATTAATTAATTGTTCAACAATAATTGAGGTAAATCCAATTATTGTAAATAATATGATGAATTTATATCTATAAAAAAAGAATTTCAATTTTTAATTATTTATGAACAAATATATAAAATAAAACTTATATATTTGTTGAATTGGTAAATGGATTTATCATTAAATATCCTATATTTTTTAATATTTTTAGAAAACAAAATATACTATATTAGATAAATCGTTTTTTTGAATTACATTTTTGCTTAATATATGATTGATTTATCTATTATAATCCCTTGTTTTAATGAATCTGCTTCATTACCGCTGCTTATAAATACTTGTAAAGAATCTATTTGTGATAAATACAATATTGAATATGTTTTTGTAAACAATGGTTCTAGTGATGATAGTTTGTTAATTTTAAATAACCTATCCTTTCAAAATGATAAATGCTTATCCAAGGTAGTTAATGTCTCTATAAATATTGGATATGGGAATGGTATTATACAAGGTATTAAGCAAAGTAGTGGAAATATTATAGCTTGGACACATGCTGATATGCAAACGCATCCTAAAGATGTTATCGAGGCTTTTTTATTAAATTACAATTCACTAAGTGATAATACTACTATTGTAAAAGGGAATAGAATCAATAGAAATATTTTTGATACAGCTTTCACTTTTGGGATGACTTTATTTACTTCTTTTATTTTGAAAATACATCTTAGTGATATTAATGCACAACCGAAAATATTTAATAGAAAATTCTTCAATGATTTAAGAAACATACCAAAAGATTTTTCAATTGATTTGTTTCTTTTATATCAAGCAAAAATGAATGGTTTAAAAATTATTACTTATCCTGTTTTATTTAATAAGCGATATGGAGGTGAATCAAAAGGAGGAGGTACACTATTTGGTAAATACAAGCTTATTAAAAGGACCATTAAATATATTTTACATTTAAGAAAAACAATTTAATATGGAAATAATCATTCACAGGGTTAATACAATCCAAAAGCTTAAAACTATACCTAATAAATATGGTTGTGAAATTGATATTCGTTCAAATGGTAATGATTTAATTTTAAATCATGAACCATTTGAAATAGGAGAATTTTTTGATGATTTTTTAAATCATTATAATCATGGCTTATTGGTTTTAAATATAAAAGAGGCTGGAATTGAAAATGCTGTAATTGAAAAGGTTATTAATAAAGGTATTAAAAGGTATTTCCTATTAGATGTTGAATTTCCATATATTTTTAAGGCAACTAGAGCAGGAGTAAGAGATATTGCTGTAAGATTTTCCGAAGATGAACCCATTGAATTTATTACTAAATACATGAAATTGGTTGATTGGGTTTGGATTGATACGATCACCAGTTTGCCAATAGATAATATAAATTCTACAATTTTAAGTAAGCTCAAATCTTGTATTGTTTGTCCAGAAAGGTGGGGTAGACCGGAAGATATCTTACCCTATAGACAAAAATTAAATGAAATTAATTTCAATCCAACTGCAGTAATGACAAGTTTGGAAAATGTAATTAATTGGGAGGCTACAACATAATTATTGAGGTAGTTGCTTGTCAAATTTTAAAAGAAAAAATGCTGGTTTGCCAACTGTATATATTTCCTGAAATTGGGTGCTGTGTTTTTTAATAGCTGGTATCAAAAATTTATAGGTGGTTGAGTATTCTAGGGCATCAAGTATTACATAATCTACTTTTGATTTTACCATATCTTTAATAACTTCATCTGGGTTATCTGAATACAAATAATTGATTGCTTTTCTATTTGAATAAATATAAAATAGCCCTGGTTTTCTTACTGATACAATTGATTTTTCTGGGGTATTATCTTTAGCCCATTCGGCTACATTAAAAAAGTTGGCATAAGTTTCTGGATACTTTTCTATATTCCAATCGTGTAAAAACTTAATATCTTTGAATTGTACTAAAAGCATGATTAGTGATGCAGCTATCCAAATTAATGTAGATTTAATTTCTAATTTAAATATTTGTTTAAGCAGAGACATTATACCAAAATAAAAACAAAATAGTAGGATTGGAAGTATACAAATTAAGTATCTATTTTCAAATCCTTTGCCACTCCATATTCCCATGATTACTATATTGCCAATTATAAAGCTTACTAAAAACCATCTAAGTTTAATGAACTTCCAGGACCCATATAGCATAATTATAAGTATAATGGCACCAAGTGTAGGGTAGAATATATTGTGTGCATAGTCCTCTATAAAATTGGAAAATATTGTTCTTGGCATTTCCTTAGTAATGATATCCCAAGATTGGTCTACAGTTCTTGCTATAACTTTAGCTATAGGCAATTTGCCTTTATCAGGGTTTAACTGATCAATTAACATAGTTTGACTTAGATACCGGCTACCTTCCAGGTTTAAATATTTATTCCTTAAGATCCATGGGATTACTCCTAATGCGAATCCAAGAATACTAAATAGCGCATTTTTCCATTTTTTATTGAATAGGAATTGAGTAAGAATAGATAATAGTAAAACTACGCCTTGTGTTCTAATGTGGTATGCAAATACAGCAATGAGTATCAATATAATTAAATCATATTTATTAGTATGGCTTTGCTCATTTATTTTTATTAAATACCATAAAACGCCAATGCTGAAAAGTATATAGGGTAATTCACTCATCATCATTGTTGCGAACTGTAGTATGAAAAAATTACTTAGAACTATAATAGAAATGAATAAAGCAAATCCTTTATTTTTTAAATAGGTTGCTGTAAATAGAAATAAGAATATTACACTAACAAGTAAAAATACCTCACCAAGATAATTTTGAACTACTATACTATCGGTTAACCAAAAAATGGGGGCCATTAATATAGAATAACCTGGAGGAAAATTTGCAGTTGGGGGGTTGCCTGGTGACGAGAGGTCTGAATATCCATGACCTGTAGCTATAGCTTTAGCATAAATATAGTAATTAGCATTGTCTCCATTCAAGTCTAATTTAGAGTTGAAAGTATAGCTTGAAAGTAAAATAAATGTAATTATTATAATATATAGCTCAAAAGGTATTTTTTTTAGTAACATAGCATATTTGTTAAAATATAAAATTGTGTGGCTAATTTTGAGTATTCTTTATTTAATTCATTTTCAATTCTTCTTCTTGATATTAAACTAGCTTATATGGCTCTTAAATTATAATCAAATGTAAGTCTTTTATTATTTTTATATGTTCAATTATTGCTATATTTAAATCATAATTTTATCATGAATGCCTAAAAAAGTAGCCATAATTGGAGCAGGGCCTGCAGGTTTAACAGCAGCTTATTTACTAGGCAAAGCACAGCTAGATATAATTGTATTTGAGAAAGATCCTAAGTATGTTGGAGGTATTTCAAGAACTGAATCCTACAAAGGGTATCATTTTGATATTGGAGGACATCGTTTTTTTTCAAAATCAAAAGAAGTTGAAGATTTTTGGACAGAAATCTTAGCTGATGATTTATTGGAACGTTCAAGAAGTTCTCGAATTTTTTACAACAATAAATTTTTCACTTACCCATTATCTCCATTTGATGCATTAGTTAAGCTAGGTATTTATGAAAGTTTTTTATGCGTCATTAGCTATTTATTTGCTAAATTATTTCCTGTAAAAAATCCTAAAAGTTTCGAAGACTGGGTAACAAATCAATTTGGAAAACGACTTTTTAATATTTTCTTCAAAACATATACTGAAAAAATATGGGGGATTCCTTGTAATCAAATCTCAGCTGATTGGGCTGCACAAAGAATAAAAGGGTTGTCATTGAGTAGTGCATTATGGAATGCTGTTTTTAAACCAATTGGTAAGAAAAATAAAGGGAAAGTAATTAAAACATTGATTGATTCTTTCCGTTATCCAAAATTAGGACCAGGTATGATGTGGGAGCAGTGTGTTGTGAAATGCAAAGCGTTGGGTGTACAAATTTTAATGAATGCTAGTGTTCAAAAAATTGAGCAATTGGACGACCATTGGAAGGTATACGCTTCTACTGGTGCTATTTTTGAGAATTTCGACTATGTGTTATCATCTGCCCCAATGAAAGAATTTATACCTTCAGTGATACCTGCCTTTCCGAATAATGCTTTGTTTGCTGCAGCTCAATTAAAATACCGCGATTTTTTAACTGTAGTATTAATTTGTAAAGAGGACGTTACATTTATGGATAACTGGATTTATATTCATGAACCAAATGTGAAAGTTGGTCGTATTCAAAATTTTAAATCCTGGAGCCCGTTTATGGTTCCCGATCCAAATATGGCTTGTTATGGTTTAGAATATTTCTGTTTTGAAGGGGATGGATTATGGTCAAGTAGCAATGATGATTTAATTAAATTGGCCACTAAGGAAATTATTCAAATTGGGTTAATTAAACCAGAATCAATACTAGATGGGTATGTGGTAAGGCAGGCTAAAGCTTATCCTGTATATGATAATGAATATAAAAATCATCTCATAGTAATTCGTGAAGCATTAAAAAAATATACAGGCTTGTATTTATTAGGTCGTAATGGTATGCACAAATATAACAATCAAGATCATAGTATGATGACTGCTATGTTGGCTTCGAAAAATATTATTGCAAATAATGAATTTTACGATTTATGGGAAGTAAATGAGGATGCAGAATACCATGAAAGTGGTGAAAGTGCTTCTAACACTGGTATTATTGGACGTGCTATACCCAATAAGTTATAAATTAGCAGTAAATTTATATTCTTTAATATTATTATAAATATCAATTTTTTAATATGAATTCACGTAGAGATTTTTTACAAAAAATTACTGGAGGACTAGTTCTAATGAATATGCCATTCAATGGGTCTGCCCAATCTGAACTAAGTAATGAATCTCCTTATGATGGACCAATTTTACGATTAGCCATTATGGGTTTGGGTTCGTACGGTAAAAGAGTGGCGGATGCACTACAAGCCTGTAAGATGGCGAAACTAACTGGCTTTATAAGTGGTAGCCCATCTAAAATGAAAGATTGGCAAGCCAAGTTCAATGTCCCGGAAGCAAACTGTTATAACTATGAAAATTTTGACCGTATCATAGATAACCCTGAAATTGATGCAGTATACGTCATCACCCCTAATGCTTTACATCACGACCAGGTTATTCGAGTGGCCAAAGCAGGTAAGCATGTAATCTGCGAAAAACCGATGGCCATCAATGCTCAAGAAGGAAAAGAAATGATAGATGCCTGCAATAAGGCGAATGTTAAATTGCTAGTTGGATATAGAATGCACTTTGAAGCGAACACATTAGAGCTTGTAGGTATGCGCAATGAAGGGAAATTTGGTAAAGTGATGTATTTCCAAGGGCTTTGTGGATTTAAAATTGGTGACCCTAAACAATGGAGGTTAAATAAAGCACTCGCTGGTGGAGGTGCCATGATGGATATTGGTATTTATGCGATTAATGGGGCTCGTTATATGGTAGGGGAAGAGCCAGTTTGGGTAACTGCCCAGGAAACCAAAACTAATTTTGAAAAATTTAAGGAAGGGGTCGATGAAACGATACAATTTCAAATGGGATTTCCTAGTGGAGCAGTGGCCTCTTGTTTATCCTCTTACAATATCCAAAACCTTGACCGATTTTTCATCACCGGTGAAAAAGGGTTTGGAGAATTACTGCCTGCTACTGGATATGGGCCTATTGAAGGGCGAACAAATTTTGGAAAATTAAATAATCCACATCAAGTGCATCAAACAACTCAAATGGAGGAAATGGCTGGAATTATTTTAAATGGGAAACAGCCATTGATACCAGTGGATGGCTATGAAGGACTAAAAGATTTAAAAATCATTGATGCGATATTTCTAGCAGCAAAGACTGGTAAAAAGGTTAATCTATAATTACATTACTATGAAAAATATCATTTACTCTTTTGCCATCCTCTTATTATTTAGTCAATGCAGTACGATTAAAAAAAGTTCAAAGGAGGAGGCTAATTATGGGCTTAAAGATTATTATAAAAATTATTTTAATATTGGAGTTGCCGTATCGGCCAATTCGGTAAAAAATAAAAATGCTACGCTAATACTAAATGAATTTAATAGTCTTACTGCCGAAAATTCAATGAAAATGGGGCCTATCCACCCAGCTGAAAACCTATATAATTGGAAGGACGCCGACTCTATCATTGCATATGCGAAAAATAATAATTTTAAAGTTAGGGGGCATAATTTATGTTGGCATCAACAAACACCAAAATGGTTATTTATTGATAGTTTGGGAAAGCAAGTAAGTAAAGAGATTTTATTAGCAAGATTAAAGAGACATATTTTTGATGTGGTGGGTAGATATAAAGGAAAAATTTATGCTTGGGATGTAGTCAATGAAGCCATTTCAGATGCCCCCAATGAATATTTAAGAAATTCTGA
>CANHLZ010000105.1 GCA_947461595.1 Bacteroidota bacterium
AACTATTGACTCTAGATTGTTGGTCATAAGACAAAGTATCGCCCACTCCATAAATAACCCCCGAAGTGCCTGCCGTAGCAGCTACTTCACCTGGAGCCAATACATTTAAAGAAAGGGCATTATTGGGTTGGTCTCCTGCTTTATAAGTTACCGGTATACCTGCTTTTAATTTTAAAGCATTGGCCACTGATGCCTGTAAAGAACCATGATCACTAAATACTTCTTGAATGGCTGGAAAAAAAGAAGCATCAAATCCAAAATATTCCAATACCGATGTAGCAATTTCTTTGTTTTTGAAATCCCAAAAAATACCTTCTGATAATGCGGAAACAGTAGTAGTGATATCGCCAGTGAGTTTCATGGCAATAAAATCACCAGGCAACATTATTTTATGAATTTGTTGATAGACCGCTGGCTCATTTTGTTTCACCCAGGCTAGCTTAGCTGCTGTAAAATTTCCTGGAGAATTTAATAAATGAGCCAAACATTTTTCATGGCCAATGGTATCAAAAGCTTTGTTGCCATATTCTACTGCACGGCTATCGCACCAAATAATACTATCTCTTAAAACCGTTTGATTTTTATCCACCAATACCAAGCCATGCATTTGATATGCAATTCCAATCGCGGCAATAGATTGAGGATCATAATTGGCATTTATTTTTAAGGCTGCTGCATGAAGCTTTAAAGCCCCTTGTTGCACTTGCTCCCACCAGGTATTAGGTGATTGTTCAGCCCAACCAGTTTGTTTTGAAATAATGGCATTTTCGGTGTCTGGATATTGTACCGTTACGATGCTTTTTTGAGTAGAAGCATCTACTAAAGACAATTTAATAAAAGAAGTGCCTATATCAATTCCTAATAAATACATAAAATATAATATACATTTTATAAATAAATAGCTAAGCCATTTATTTTCAATTTTGTAGCGTATAAAACTAAGAAATATATTAGTAGTAATTAAAAAAAGTTACCCCTTAAAAGGAATTATTTTCTACTTTTCCCAGCCCGTTTCTTTCAATGCGGGATCATTTTCTTTTTTCAAAAAATCGGCCCCAGAAAGTGAACTAGATTCCCAGTTCAACAATGCCTCATCTGGTACTGTATCAATGGGTGTATGCCAAGCGGTGGAAGTCTCATTGTAAGCTAAATTAGATTGAGTACTATAGCAGGAAATAATGGACCATCTAGGGCTATCCGATAAATTTGCTTCTGAACGGTGTAAAATGTTACTATGAAAAAAAAGCGCATCCCCTGGCTCAATGGCTACATATACTAAATCCATGGTTTTCAATGCATTATCTACCATAACCTGGTCCGCTCCTACTTGTTCACCCGCAAATCCATGATTGACACGACCCATTTTATGTGACCCTTTGATTACTTGAATACAACCATTTTGTTTATTGGCAGCAGTCAAAGCCACCATCACACTAATTAATTGATCAGGGAACATGAACTGATTTTTATACCAGTACCCATAATCCTGATGCCATTCCCAGGCACCCCCTACTTTAGGTTCTTTTTGCATGAGTTTTGAGTGAAAATGACAAATAGGCGACTTGCTATCTAATAACTGCCCTACTCCAGTAACCATTCTTTCACTTCTAGTTAAATAGCCAAAAACATCATTACCTGGCGTAAACCATAAGGAAAGTTTTGTTTTTTTACCTGTCTGATCATTTAAATCAAGCGCATTATTGGCCATCGCATTGTCTTGTAAAGCAGTGGAATACAACTTATCTACTTCTTTTTTCGAACAAAAATTCTTTACAATCACATATCCGTCCTTTTGATAGCTTTCTAATTGTTCTTTCGATAAATAAGGTTTTGACATAAAATGTAATTTTTAATAATGTGCCTATTTTTTCCGTACTTTAAATATAATAAAGTTAGCAACACAAAAGAGAAGATACTTTATTTTTTATTTAAATTGAGGAAGTGAAAAAATGAATAGTATGAAAAAAGTTTTAAGTATTTGTGTATTATTAATGGTGAGCCTAAATGTTTTTAGTCAAAAAACCATTGTGTTAGCAAAAAATTTAATCGATGGTACAGGAAAGGTAATTACCAGCCCTGCAATTGTTATCAATGAAAATAAAATTATCGCCATTGACAAAAAAGAAAACGCAAGTAAATACGGCAAAGAATATGCAATCATTGATTTAGGAGACTATACCATCTTGCCTGGACTCATTGACGCCCATGTGCATCCAGACAATAGTTCGGATGATTATCAAGTAGGTCATTTGCGAGCAAGTTCATCGGCTAAAACTTTAACTGGCTTAAAAGCAGTGCAGGATTTACTTTCTGCAGGTTGGACTGCTTTGCGAGTAGCAGGTGACGAAGAAGTGGGTTACGCCAATTTAGAGATTAGAAATGCTATCAATAACGGGGTTTTTGTAGGTCCGCATATTTATGGCGCAGGACATTATTTATCAGTTACTGGCGGCGGCGGTGATATTAATTTTATTTCTTATGAACAAAAAATTATTCCCGATGGATTAATTGTAGATGGTCCTGAAGAAGTCAGAAAAGCGGTAAGAACCGAAATAAAAAATGGTAGTGATTGGATAAAAATTTTAGTAACCGGTGCGTTTATGACCACGGGCGATAATCCTCAAAATGTACATTTTAGTCCAGAAGAATTAAAGATGGCAGTGGAAGAAGCTGGAAGAAGAGATGTTCCTGTCATGGCGCATGCGCATGCTACTGAAGGTATCAAGCAAGCAGTAAAAGCAGGGGTTAGAAGTATAGAACATGGATCTTATATGGATGAGGAAGCCATTGATTTAATGGTACAACATGGCACTTATTTAATTCCAACACTCACCATTGATTTATATTTTAAAGAAAAATTAGCAGACAGTAAAGCGCTAGCCAAAGCCATTGCACTGGCCAATGATTCAAGAGCTGGCATGTATGAAAAATTACGTCTAGCAGTAAAAAAAGGGCTAAAAATTGGAGTAGGTACGGATTTTATTGGCTGGCCTGCCAATTATTCGGCACGTGAATTTGGGGAGTTGATTAAAATTGGCATGACCCCCATGCAAGCCATACAGGCAGGCACTATTGTAAATGCTCAATTGTTACAAAAAGAAAAAGAGATAGGTTCAATTGAAGTTGGAAAATTCGCCGATATAATTGCAGTGAAAGGAGATCCCTTAAAAGATATTTCCGAATTGGAAAAAGTAAAATTTGTAATGATTGGAGGCAAGGTTATAAAAAATGAAAAGTAAAAAAACTAATCTTATTATAAAATAATAAAAATTAAAACAACAATTAAATTAACAAAGATGAAAAATTATGCCCATTTAAGATTAAAACAACTAATGCTATCCTTAGTAATTGTTTTAGCTTTTTCAACTAGCGTCTACAGTCAAGTACTTTCTAGTGAAGTAACCAAGAGCGCTCATTTTGATTATACAAAGTTGGCACAAATTGATGCATTGGCAAACAATTATGTAGCCAATCATTGGCTAACAGGCACAAGTGTCATTATTGTAAAAGACAATAAAGTAGTTTATTACAAAGGATTAGGCTATGCCAATGAATCAAGTAAAAAACCAATGCAGGCCAATGCCATTTACCGTATCATGAGTCAAACCAAAGCCATCACTAGCTTAGCAGTATTACAGTTGGTAGAACAAGGTAAAATTGGTTTGGACCAAAAAGCTTCTGATTTTATTTCTACTTTTAAAAATCCAAAAGTATTGGATCAATTAAATTCCAAAGATACTACCTATACTACCTTGCCTGCAAAGCGAGAAATAACGATTCGCGATTTATTAACCCATAGTTCTGGTATCGATTACACGGATATTGGCTCTAAGAATATGAATGCAATTTATACAAAAGCAGGGGTGCCTTCTGGTTTGGGAAAATTCAAGGAAAGTTTATTAGAAAAAATGACTGTACTAGGCACTTTACCTCTTAGGCATCAACCAGGTGAGAAATTTACCTATGGTTTAAATACTGACTTACTAGGCTGTATCGTAGAAATTGTAAGCGGCACAACATTAGAAAATTACTTTCAAAAAAATATCTTTGACCCTTTAGGTATGAAGGATACTTACTTTAATGTACCTGCTTCCAAAGCAGATCGTTTGCCTACAGTGTATACCGAAAATGACGCCAATCAAATTATAGAATGGTCTCCTACTTTCAGAAATTTAAATCCCAACTATCCTCTGGTTCCAAAAACATATTTCTCGGGAGGAGCGGGATTGTCTTCTACAGCTTATGATTATGCAATATTTTTACAAATGATATTAAATGGTGGGAAGTACAATGGTAAACAAATTATTGCCCCACGCACTGCCGCCATTATGGTAAGTCCACAAAATGATAGAGATGATTTTGGATTAGGATTTTCGATTACCTCTGAAAAATCAGCTAATTTAAATGCAAGAAATAAAGGTTCATTTAGTTGGGGTGGTTATTACGGTACTACTTATTGGGCCGATCCTAAAGACAATTTAATTGTACTAATCATGACTCAACATTCACCCAATTCTCATGGAGACTTGGCTGGAAAAATTGAGCAGATAATTTACGGCAGTGAAGTAAAATAAATATTGTCCTATATAAAAAAAGCCATTGCAGAAAAAACTGCTTTGGCTTTTTTTAATTCATAATTTTAAGCTTCTAAGTTTTTAGCTAGGTCGGCTTTACTCCATTTTTTTGTTTCTTCAATCCAAGCTCCAGTATGTTCATTTACATGCATTAATATATCCCATGCCTGACTCATTAAACTTTTCTTAATGGCTGTATTTTTATAAGATTTATTAAGTTCAATTTTACCTACAATTTCTCCATTTAATAAATAAGCCGTTTTATTAAATATTTTACCTACTACTTTTTTATTTTTACCAAAAAAACAATCGCCAATTAAGATACCAATAACTTGTTCTTGATTGGCATCCAATATCATCATATTTTGAATATACGCTACTGTCTCCTTATTTTGATTTTGAATTAAATACATGATGGAATTGGTTGGTTTAGATGTGGTGAGAAAATCTTTAAATTAATTATGATTGGTAGGAATATTTTGCATCAAAATATCAACGATGGCTTCAGTTGAATGAGTTAATTTAAATTGAACTTTATTTTCCAACGCTACCCATTCATTAAATATTTGATTAAAATTTGAATCTATTTTTTTGATCACTTTTACCCCCAATTTTTTCAAAGCAGCCCCATTACATTCTTGTTCAAAATGATTTAAAATGGGTATACTCAATACTTTCTTTTTTAAATACATAGCTTCCGCAGGTGTTTCAAACCCACCGGCAGTAATAATGCCATGGCATCTAATTAAGCTACTAGTAAAAGCTTTATTATCAATGGGATAAAAACTAATGTTTTTATTATTGGTAATGTGGCTTACTTCTTTGGTAAAAACTTCAAAATGAAATAAAGGATGAGCTAATAAATAAGGGGATAAAATAGCTACTGAATATTGAGGCAAATACACGGTAATGTGTCCATCATCCATTACATCAGCTTGTACTATTTCATCTTTAATAATGGGATTGTAAATGTTCTTGTCATAAGATTCAAAATGTAAACCCAAATAATTAGTGCTTTTTACAAATTTATCTAAAACCAAATTTCCAATAGGATTAAATGAAGTCGACCTGGGCGTTAATTTACTTTGAAAACTTGCTTGATGGCCAAATTGAATACTTTTTTTCTTCTTGAAGCTACATGCTAAAGAGGTAATAAATTCAAAATCATTAATGATAACATCATATTTTTCTAAAGGCAAGGCTTTGGCCTCTTTGTAAATACTAAAACCCAGCGATTTGGTGATTTTACCGTAGTCCATCCCGCCGGTATTCTTATAATGTAAACTAACCCCATTGCTTCTGTACTTAATGGGAAGCGTAGTATTTAATTGAGCATTGGAACCACTTAAAAAGAAATCAATAGCTCCATGTTTTTTTAAATAGGGATACAATTGCTCTGCCCTACTTAAATGACCATTGCCTGTTCCTTGTATAGCGTAAAATATTTTCATTAATTACATTGAAACCTGAAAAGCAACTTCTTTGGTTAAAACGCTTAACTCTTCTTTCAAATTAATTATTTTATTCTTGCTCACTATTTCGTTTTGGAATTGCTTAGGATCATAATGATATAATTTCCAGGCATTATCATAATATTCTAAAGAGGTTAAATTTTCAATCCAATCTCCACTATTTAAATAAGTGACGCTTCCCTTATCAGTGACAATTACTCGATGCTGCGGTTGATGAATATGCCCACAAATCACATATTGATAATTGTTTTCAATAGCTAATTCAGCAGCAATTTGTTCAAAATTGTTAATCCATGATACTGCTTTTTTTACGCCATTTTTAACATTCTTACTGAAACTCATTTTTTCTTTGCCCATTATTTTCATCCCCCAAT
>CANHLZ010000106.1 GCA_947461595.1 Bacteroidota bacterium
TATGCAATACCGCATTTGTACTTCCTCCTAATACCATGATTACCGCTACTGCATTTTCAAATGCTTTACGCGTCATGATATCGCGCGGCTTAATATCGCGTTCTAATAATAATCGAATGGCTTTTCCTGCATCTCTACATTCTTGTTTCTTTTCTTCACTTAGTGCTGGATTAGAAGAGGAGTAAGGTAAACTCATTCCCAATGCTTCAATGGCTGCTGCCATAGTATTAGCAGTATACATTCCACCACATGCACCAGCACCCGGACAAGCATGTTCTATAATTCCTTTAAAATCGGCGTCTGATAATTGTCCTGCAATTTTTTGTCCCAATGCTTCAAATGCAGAAACAATATTTAAATCCTGTCCATTGTAATGACCTGGTGCAATGGTTCCTCCATACAACATAATAGATGGACGATTTAACCTACCCATGGCTATTAATGAACCTGGCATATTTTTATCACATCCCGGAACCGTTATAAGCGCATCATAATACTGTGCGCCACAAACGGTTTCAATGCTATCTGCAATCACATCCCGACTCACTAAGGAATAACGCATGCCAGGTGTTCCATTACTCATACCATCACTTACGCCAATGGTATGAAAAGTCAATCCCACTAAATCATTTTCCCAAATACTTTTCTTTACATTATCAGCCAATGCATTCAAATGCATATTACAAGTATTGCCATCATAGCCCATACTTACAATACCCACTTGCGCTTTTTGTAAATCGGCATCGGTTAATCCAATACCATAAAACATAGCTTGCGCCGCTGGTTGTGTTGGATCTAAGGTGATCGTTTTTGAATATTTATTTAGTTCCATCTTTTTATTTTATTCTTTTATCTTTTATTCTTTCAGCTCTTTTTGCTTCCCTTTATTCTTTTTCGCTTCCTCTTTTTTACTTTCTGCTCTTTAAAAAACAGCTGGTAAAATTACACCCCTTTTTTCGCCTAACCTTAAGACGAATGTTTGTTAGATGATGGTAGATTTATGCAATCTTTCGTGATGCACATGCCCTTCCCCCGTTACTTGCTTCTCGATATACTCACAAATCAAATCTCCAATGGCAGTGGTGGTATAACTATTCATTGGATCGATGTCCTTGGTCACAAAGCCACTGTTCAAACACCAAGTGGCCGCATCTCTTACCAAATTTGCTTCTTGGCTTAATCCAAAATGATCCAATAACATCGCAGAAGATAAAATAGATCCCAATGGATTGGCAATGTCTTTTCCTTTGGCTTGCGGATAAGAACCATGAATGGGTTCAAACAAGGCCACGGTATTTCCAACAGAGGCAGAAGGCAATAAACCCAATGAACCTGCTAATACAGAAGCTTCATCACTAATGATGTCACCAAATAAATTTTCTGTCAATATCACATCAAACTGAGCAGGATTTAAAATGATTTGCATAGCTGCATTATCAACAAATAAATAATCAACGGCTACATCATTGTATTCTTTAGCAATAGCTTGTACTACTTTTCTCCACAAGCGGGAGGTTTCTAATACATTGGCCTTGTCTACTAAGGTTAATTTTTTTCTTCTTTTTTGTGCATGCTTAAATGCCAAATGCGCAATGCGTTCTATTTCTGTTACCGAATAGGAACAATCATCTTTGGCCACAGTGCCATCCTCACTTAAACTTTTTGCACCAAAATAAATGCCTCCAGTAAGTTCTCTATAAATTACAAAATCTACATTCTCTAAATACTTTGGCTTTAAGGGAGTTAAATGTTGCAAAGCAGCATAAGTAGTCACTGGTCTGATATTGGCAAACAATTGTAATTCTTTTCTCAATTTTAACAAGCCTTGTTCTGGTCGCACTTTTGCAGTGGGATCATTATCATATTTTGGATCTCCAATGGCACCAAATAAAATAGCATCACTGGCCAAGCATATTTTAATGGTTTCATCAGGCAAAGGATTGCCCGTTGCATCAATGGCACAAGCCCCCATCATCGCCTGCTCGTAACTAAACTCATGCTTAAAATGTGTAGCAATGGTATTTAATACTTTTATGGACTGCTCCGTCACTTCTGGTCCAATACCATCTCCTAATATCACCGCTATTTTCTTTTTCATATCCTTTCTAATTAATTCTTTGCTGATTTATGATTGATTCGCTTTTTCGTAGGCTTCTATTTCTGTTTTCATGCTTAATAAATAATCGATGTCGTCATAGCCATTTAACAAGCATGTTTTTTTATAGGAATTGATGTCAAATTTTTCGGTAGCGCCTGATGCATCAATAGTGATGGTTTGTTTTTCTAAATCCACCGTTAAAGTATCCTTGGCCCCTACTGCAAATATTTGTTGTAAGAAAGCATCGGTAACTGTAACAGGCAATACCCCATTGTTTAAAGCATTGTTCTTAAAGATATCTGCAAAGAAGCTTGACACCACTACTTTAAATCCATAGTCTTGTAGGCTCCAGGCGGCATGCTCTCGGGACGATCCGCATCCGAAATTTTTTGCAGCTACCAATATTTCTCCCGCATATTGTTTTTGATTCAACACAAAATCGGTCTTGGGTTGAGCTTCATCATCATTTTCATATCTCCAATCTCTGAATAAATTTTTTCCAAAACCATCTTTAGTGGTGGCTTTTAAAAAACGCGCAGGTATAATCTGATCCGTATCTACGTTTTCGATACGTAAAGGGATAAACCTACTTGTTATTTTTTGTAATGATTGCATACGATTCTTATTTTCTCTTCTTCAATTTATTTTCAAATTTTTTAAAATAATCTTTCAATTAATTTAAAATTTCTCTGATGTCTGTAATTTTTCCAGTTAATAAAGCTGCAGCGGCTGTGAGTGGACTAGCCAATAAAGTTCTTGCCCCCGCGCCTTGACGTCCTTCAAAATTTCTGTTGCTGGTACTGATACAATATTCTCCTGCAGGAATTTTATCTTCGTTCATTCCTAAACAAGCACTACATCCGGCTTGTCTAATTTCTACTCCTGCTGCTTCAAATATTTTATCCAACCCTTCGGCTTTTATTTGTTTGGCTACCTCTTGTGATCCTGGTACAATTAATGTTTTGATACCTGGATGTTTTTGTTTGCCTTTTATAATAGAAGCCACCAATCTAAAATCTTCAATTCTTGAATTGGTACAGGAACCTATAAATACATTTTGTACAGGCATGCCTAATAAAGTTTGTCCTGCTGTTAAGCCCATATATTTTAAAGCCTTCTCGTAATTTTGTTTTTCGGTAACATCATCAAAACTTTCTATAGTTGGTAGTGTTCCTTGAATAGATAAGCCCATTCCTGGATTGGTACCGTAAGTGATCATCGGGTCGATGTCTTTTGCTACAATATTTATTTCCATATCAAATTTGGCATCTGCATCGGTATACAACTGCTTCCAAGCTGCTAATTTTTGTTCCCATGCTGCACCCTTTGGGGCAAACATTCTTCCTTGTATATAATCATAGGTAGTTTGATCGGGTGCTATCATGCCCCCTCTCGCACCCATTTCAATACTCATATTGCATATGGTCATGCGCGCTTCCATACTTAATGCACGTATTGCCGATCCTGCATATTCTACAAAATAACCAGTAGCACCACTTGCTGAAATTTGTGCGATGATATACAGGATGATGTCTTTGGATACCACTCCATTTTTTAAAGCACCATCAATATTAATGCGCATTAGTTTCGGCTTGCTTTGCATAATACATTGCGCTGCAAATACCATTTCTACTTCACTCGTACCAATTCCAAAAGCAATCGCACCAAAGGCACCATGTGTAGAAGTATGACTGTCGCCACATACAATGGTCATGCCCGGTTGCGTAAGACCTAATTCTGGTCCTATCACGTGCACAATGCCTTGGTATGGATGTCCTAAGCCATATAATTCAACGCCATGCTTTTTACAATTGTCAATTAAAGTATCTACTTGAAATTTGGATAAAGCATCTTTGATAGGTAATTCCTGATGTAAGGTTGGTACATTGTGATCGGCAGTGGCTACAATTTGTGCAGGTCTAAATAATGGAGCGCCTCTTTTTTCAATACCACTAAATGCTTGTGGGCTGGTTACTTCATGTATTAAATGCTTATCAATGTATACCACCGAAGGACCATCTTCAATGATCTTTACCACATGCTTGTCCCAAATTTTATCAAATATTGTTTTTCCCATTTCAACTATTAATTTATTCTTAGTTTATTTTTTATAGTCTGCGGCCATCTTTTGTAAATCTTCTTCCTTTACTTCTTTCTTTTGATCGGCTACTTGTACAAAAATTGGATATAAAATATCTATGTCATTTCTGGTATATTGAAATCCCAATTTATGAAATCGATGTGCTAAGGCACTGCGGCCGCTTCTTGCCGTTAATACAATCTTACTATCTTCTGCACCTACTTCTGCAGGATTGATGATTTCATAGGTTTGTGCTTCTTTTAAAAATCCATCCTGATGGATACCCGATGAATGAGAAAATGCATTCGCACCTACGATAGCTTTATTAGGTTGTACCACCATTCTCATCATTTCAGAAACCTCATGACTAATAGGATTTAATAATTTTGAATTGATATTGGTATAATAACCTAAATCTTTATGTTGATTCAATACCATCACCACTTCTTCTAATGCAGTATTGCCTGCACGCTCGCCCAATCCATTAATCGTACATTCTATTTGTCTTGCTCCACCCATTACACCAGCGATAGAATTGGCAGTAGCCAAACCTAAATCATTGTGGCAATGACAGGATAAAATGGCTTTTTCAATTCCTGCCACATGATTGACCAAGTATTCCATTTTTTCTTGATACTGATAAGGCAAACAATAACCGGTGGTATCAGGAATATTTAAAGTTGTAGCTCCTGCTTTCACTACCGCTTCTATTACTCTTGCTAAAAATTCATTCTCTGTTCTTCCTGCATCTTCTGCATAAAATTCTACATCATCTGTAAAATTGCGCGCCAACTTTACTGCAGCAATCGCACGTTCAATAATTTCTTCACGCGTAGTATTGAATTTGTATTTAATGTGCAAATCGGAAGTGCCTATGCCTGTATGTATTCTAAAACGCTTAGCAGGTTTTAAGGCCGCTGCTGCTACTTTAATGTCATTTTGTACCGCACGAGATAACCCACAAACCACCGTATTTTTTAAAGTTTTTGCAATTTGATTCACCGATTCAAAATCACCGGGACTGGAAACTGGAAATCCAGCTTCTAAAATATCTACCCCTAATTCTTCCAAACGTACCGCCAACTCCAATTTTTCCTTGGCATTTAATTTGCAACCTGGCACTTGTTCACCATCTCTTAAAGTGGTATCAAAAATGAACACTTTTTGGTCCTTTGTCTGACTCATCGTTATTGCATTTATTTTATTACAGTTTTAATGCCTTTTTCATCGTTATAGGAGGCAACGAATCACAAGCATCTTATTGATTTTGAACCTTTTATAGATAAAAAACGGGCTTATGGCCCGTTTATTACTCAAATTTACCCACAATTCACAAGTAATTCACATTATTATTATAGTTATTTTACATTGTGTAATAGGCGTGAATTTTGATTAAATGATTGATTTTCAATAACTTGAACTTAAATTAGCTACGATGCCCAACCTAAGTACGGAGGCAATATTTATTTTGGTCAAATCCCTGGAAAGGGCCGAGAAACGCAATTTCAAATTGTATGTGAAGCGCAATTCTGCGTCTGCCGACTTAAAAATTATACAGCTTTTTGATGCTTTGGACAAAATGAAGGAATATGACGAAGAGGAATTATTGCGCAAAAACGAGTCCATTCAAAAACAACAACTCTCCAATTTAAAAGCACATTTATACGACCAAATTTTAGCGAGCTTAAGGATTGTGAAGCAAAGTGAAAATATTGATTTACAAATTCATGAACAATTAGACCACGCCAAAATTTTATACAATAAAGGTTTGTACTTACAAAGCCTTCGCTTACTAGAAAAAATAAAAACACTGACCAAACAAAATAATCAGGTTACCTATTTATTACAAGTTTTATTTTTAGAAAAGAAAATTGAGTCCTTGCACATTACGCGTAGTATGCAAGATCGTGCCAGACAATTAAGCGAAGAAATTGATGATGCCAATATTAGATTGGAACATATTGCGAAAGTTTCCAATCTTTCTTTACAATTATATGGCTGGTACATTCAGCATGGCCATGCGCGTAACAATGAGGATAGGCTTGCCTTAGA
>CANHLZ010000107.1 GCA_947461595.1 Bacteroidota bacterium
AATCATGGCAAAATCAGCTTCTAAAAACGCGAAAGTAAAGGATCTTAAGGCTTCAGCTGAAGCAAAAAACTGGACTAAAGTAATTAAAGCTATTCGTAGTCCTAAAACAGGCGCGTATACTTTTAAAGAGAATATTGTGCACAAAGACCTTGTTAAAGAATTTCTTGCTGCAAAGTAAAAATCTTCAACTTTACTAATACACTAGTATTTCCGTTTTAAAAATAGTAACTCCCGCCTCGATACATCGTGGTGGGAGTTTTTCGTTTAAATATTGACTAATTTTACAACATGAGTTTTTTAGGAAAATTATTTGGGAAGAAAGAAAAAGAAACGCTTGATCAAGGTTTGGAAAAAACCAAACTAGGTTTTCTAGAGCGTATTTCAAAAGCCATTATAGGAAAAACTTCGGTGGATGAGGAAGTATTAGACCAATTGGAAGAGGCTTTAATTGGCGCTGATGTGGGTGTTGATACCACCCTTGCTTTAATTGAAAAAATTCAAGAACGAGTTAAGAAGGATAAATATGTATCCACAGCAGAATTGAATAAAATTTTACATGAAGAAATTGTATCCTTATTAGTAGATGCACCAACACATCAATTAAGTTTTATTCCTCCATCCAATATAAAACCATTTGTGATTTTAGTAGTGGGCGTCAATGGAGTAGGCAAAACCACCACCATTGGTAAATTAGCACATCATTACAAAGAAGCAGGCAACGAAGTTATATTAGGTGCTGCAGATACCTTTAGAGCAGCAGCGGTAGATCAATTAACCATTTGGAGTGAAAGAGTAGGTGTGTCTATTGTAAAACAAAATATGGGCTCAGATCCTAGTGCTGTTGCATTTGATACCATTCAGTCGGCCATTGCAAAAAACGCATCAGTAGTAATTATAGACACTGCTGGCAGATTGCATAATAAAGTTCATTTAATGGATGAGCTCAATAAAATTAAGAGAGTTATTCAAAAACAGTTACCAGAAGCACCACATGAAGTTTTATTAGTGCTAGATGGATCTACTGGGCAAAATGCATTAGAACAAGCCAAACAATTTATGGCGGTGACCCAAGTAACCGCATTGGCCATTACAAAACTAGATGGTACTGCAAAAGGGGGGGTAGTATTAGCCATTGCACATCAATGTAAAATTCCTGTAAAATATATTGGAGTAGGAGAGCAAATAAAAGATTTATTGCTATTTGATAAAGATGAATTTGTAGATTCCTTATTTAGTTTAAATAAAAAATAAGTAAGCTGCTAAAAATTGAGCTAATTAAGCGTATAACGAATTCCTATACCTCCTTGATTTTTGAAATAGCCTTGAATAATGCTAAAAGAGGGTTGCCAATCAATACTTATATTTAATGGTGAATTTTTCACCTTATAATCAAGTCCAATGATGCCATCAAACCCAACCGAGATATTGGATTTGTCGAGGGTGTTGTTTTTCTTTCTCCACTCCTCGCTCCAGATACCTAAATGACCTCCATAACCAATATACCAGGACAACTGATTGTCTTCTTTTATGGGGGTATGTATTTCATTTAAAATAGACAACCAAAAACCATCCAGTGTGATATATCCTGATGCTTCAATGGCTTTATTGGGCGTGTAAAAACTTTTATAAGATAAAGCACCTGGGTACATTTTAACGCCAATAGCCTTAGTATAGCCATTTTCATATAAGTGTAAACTTCTATTTACAACAGTATCTATAGTGAAATCTTGAGCTATTAATTTTTGAAAAAGGAATAAAGTAAATAAAGTAATTAGTAAATGCTTTTTTATCATTTGGTTTTGGTTGGGGGATATACAAATTTAAGGAGATTTGTTAAAAATAAACTGTTTAATAAATGCTAATTTTTTTTAAAACTTGCGCTATCAGGGGTAGGGAATCTTACGAAATATGATTAGGTTTGTAGTATGCATAGTTTTCAAGAATTAGTAGCTTCGTTTAACAAGGGATTTGATACCAATCATTTTCCTGCTAATCCTGCTAGCTTATATGAGCCTAGTGAATATTTTCTTAGTATAGGTGGTAAAAGAATTAGACCTGTATTGTGTTTATTAGGTAATGAGTTATTTAATGACATTCATGAAGATGCTTATCATCTAGCTAATGCAGTAGAATTATTTCATAATTTTTCATTGGTCCATGACGATATCATGGATGATGCTTCCCTCAGAAGAGGGAAAGCAACTGTACATACAAAATATGATAGTAATACGGCATTGTTGGTAGGAGATGTAATGATGGTTCGAGCTTATGAGCACTTGCAAAAAATACAATCATCTCATTTATCTAAAATTTTAGAATTATTTAATACCACAGCAAAAGAGGTTTGTGAAGGCCAACAATTGGATATGGATTATTCAAAAATGAGTAAGGTGACTATGGAGGAATATATTCACATGATTACTTTAAAAACTTCCGTGTTGTTGGCGGCAAGCTTAGAAATGGGTGCCGTTATTGGAGGGGCTAGTACTTCCAATTGCAAACATTTATATGAATTTGGTAAAAATATTGGTATTGCCTTTCAAGTGCAGGATGATTATTTAGACGCTTTTGGAGATGCTGCACTATTTGGAAAAGAACCTGGAGGGGACATCAAACAAAATAAAAAAACATTTTTATTAATACATGCATTGGAAGTGGCCAATCCGGATCAAAAATCAGCATTAGAAATTTTGTTAAAATCTGATGCGCAAGATAAGGTAGAAAAAGTACTTACAATTTTTAAAGCATGTGGAATTGATACTTGGGCGGAAAATAGTAAAGCCAAGTACCTTAAAAAAGCATTTGAACATTTAGAAGCTATAGCAGTTACAAGCGAACGGAAAAAGCCTTTAATAGAACTGGCTAATTATTTAATGAATAGAAATCAATAATACATTGCTGATGATGAATTTATTTAGGAAAAAATCAATTGATAAAATTCAACAAGAGGCAGCTTTAGGATTAACTGATGGGCATAGTGCTAACGGATTAAAAAGAGTTTTAGGGGTGAGGGATTTAACTTTTATGGGTATTGCTGCTGTGGTAGGTGCAGGCATCTTTTCAACCATTGGAACTGCAGCCTTTCATGGAGGGCCAGGTATTTCACTTTTATTCGTCATCACTGCCATTACTTGTGGATTTAGTGCATTGTGCTATGCCGAGTTTGCAAGTAGGGTGCCTATTGCTGGAAGTGCGTATACCTATGCTTATGTCACTTTTGGAGAATTAATTGCTTGGATAATAGGATGGGCTTTAATATTAGAATATGCCATTGGAAATATTGTGGTAGCTATTAGTTGGAGTGGTTATTTTGTTAATTTATTGGAAGGATTCCATATTCATCTTCCAGGATGGTTATCTACCAATTATGATCAAGCGCAACAAGGATATGAAGAAGCAGTAAAACATTTAGCGGCAGGAGGTACTCCAGAAACCTTTAGCAAATTAGCGCGAATAGGGTATGAGGCCATCAACCATGCCCCCATGATTGGATCTTGGAGAGTTATTTTGAATACGCCTGCATTTATTATTGTTGCTTTAATTACGATATTAGCCTATATAGGAATTAAGGAAAGTAAAAAGAGTACCAACTTTATGGTCATATTTAAAATAATAGTTATTGTATTTGTTATCGTATTAGGATTCTATTATGTGGATACCAAAAATTGGGATCCCTTTTTACCCAATGGATTTACTGGGGTTTTAGCAGGCGTATCGGCTGTTTTTTATGCCTATATTGGATTTGATGCCATTTCTACTACGGCAGAAGAATGTAAAAATCCTCAACGAGACTTGCCAAGAGGTATGATTTACTCATTGGTTATTTGTACGGTGTTATACATTTTAATTGCATTGGTTTTAACGGGGATGGTAAATTATACTGAACTAAAAGTGGATGATCCTTTAGCATTTGTATTTGAAAGACTAGGCTTACACAAAATTGGGTATATCATTTCTATTAGTGCGGTGGTGGCTACCACTAGTGTATTATTGGTATTCCAATTAGGGCAACCAAGAATTTGGATGAGCATGAGTAGAGATGGCTTGTTGCCAAAGAAATTTTCTAAAGTACATCCTAAGTTTGGTACCCCTGGTTTTGCCACTATCATTACTGGAATTTTTGTAGGTATTCCCTCCTTATTTATGTCTATCAGTCGTATGACCGATTTAACTAGTATAGGAACTTTATTTGCTTTTGTTTTGGTATGTTTTGGCGTATTGGCATTGCCTAAGTTAGCACCATCTGGCATTAAACAAGCGTTTAGGTTGCCTTATATTAATGGGAAGTTTATCATTCCAATTCTATCTATACTATTTATTTATCTTGCAAAACATAGAATTCAAGAGGACCTTTCCAATTTTTCTATTCATCATTTTCAAGAATTTCTATTCTTATTATTTGTTGCTATATTAACTGTTGTTTCAATTTTAACTTTTATACATCAGTTTTCCATCATTCCTATTATTGGTGCTTTATGTTGTTTGTATTTAATGATAGAAATTCCCCCTGTAAGTTGGGCTTGGTTTTTTTGTTGGATGGTCATTGGACTTGTTTTGTACAGTTATTATGGACGAAAAAACAGTTTATTATCTAAAGAAGCAAACACTTAATACAATTCTTTATGAAGTATCAGGTGGGGGATGAAATTTTAGTATTACATAGTAATGAAGAAGGACGCATCATAGAAATCATGAATGATATTATGGTTATGATAGAGGTGCGCGGAGTTAAGTTTCCAGCCTACATGGATCAAATAGATTTCCCTTATTTTAAAAGATTTACTGAAAAGAAGTTATTCCCAGAGAAAAAAGCACCACAGAAGATATTTGTTGATCAAATTCCAAAAGAAAAAATTCAAAAAAATGATGCAAAGGAAGAAGAGGGTGTATCGCTTAACTTAATCCCAAAATTTAGTTTAGATGATTTTAATGACGAAATTGTTGAAAGCATAAAAATATACCTATCCAACAAAACTAGAGTGGGGTATCGATTTATTTATGAACAAGCATTTTTAGGAACTGTTGATTTTTCAATAGAATCAACGATTGCCCCATTCGCCGATTTTTATATTCATGATATTCCTTTTGCATCCGTAAATGATAGCCCAAGTTTTGGAATTGATTTTTCTTTAATTGAATCACATAAGAAAAAGGCAGCTCACTTTGAAACACAATTAAAATTAAAACCAAAACAACTGTTTCAAAAAGTGGAGACATTAAAGGAAGATAATAAAACCACCATCAGTTACCCCTTATTTGAAACTTATCCAGATAAAGCCGAAGACAACCATATTGCTATTGATGTTTTAAGAAATGCAGGTTATAAAGTGTATGATGCAAGTAAAATCAAACAAAATATTCCAGCTGCCAGATCAGTAATTGACTTACACATAGAAAAAATAATGGATCAACACAGCCATTTAACTAATGCCGAAATTTTACAATTTCAATTGGAAGAATTTGAGAAGTGGTTGGAGCTGGCCCAACTAAATCATTTACCCTCTATGATCATTATTCACGGAGTAGGGAAAGGTAAATTGAAAGCGGAAATACAGGATTTATTAAAAGTAAAAAAAGGCATCAAGCAATTTATCAATCAATATTCTGATTTTTATGGTTATGGTGCCACAGAGGTCTTTTTTGACTACTAATATTCAGTTTTTTAGTTATTAGCTATTTTCTTCCCTTATTTTCACATTCTGATAGTCAATTGCTTGCCAAATTATATTTTACTATCTTTGCTTTACTACAAACCCGAGCTATCGTGGTAAGCAATTACCAAGGAAAGTCCGGACAGCATAGGGTAACCCACCGGTGAATAGCCGGCGTCTCGAGTAATTGGGACAGAGAAAGTGCCACAGAAAATAACTACCTCGCAAGGGGAAAAGGTGAAAACGTGCGGTAAAAGCGCACGGATAAGACAAGTAATTGTTTTATAGGGTAAACCTTGGGTGCTGTAATGCCACGTAAAGGAGCGCTTAAGAACGACTCGTTCAAGTTCCAGGGTAGGCAGCAAGAC
>CANHLZ010000108.1 GCA_947461595.1 Bacteroidota bacterium
TACTCTATTTTGAAAACAATAGCTTCTAGCTCATTGTTTTTTTAGTGTTTTTTATGAATCTTTGCAACAATAAAAAATAAACTATGCAATTCCCAGCAGACTTACGTTACACCAAAGACCACGAATGGATTAAATTAGAAGGTAGCACTGCCACTATTGGCATTACCGATTTCGCACAAGGCGAACTAGGGGATATTGTATACATAGATATTAATACTGTAGGAAAGATGCTTTCAGCCGAAGCTATTTTTGGAACAGTGGAAGCAGTGAAAACAGTAAGTGATTTATTTTTACCAGTCGCTGGTACTATATTAGAAGTGAACCCCGCATTAACTTCCCAACCAGAATTAGTTAATTCAGATCCTTATGGAGCTGGATGGATGGTAAAAGTAACCGTTGTAAATGCCGATGACGTTGCCGCTCTGTTAACTAGTGAAGCTTATGCGCAGTTGGTACACTAATCCAACCCCTGCCATGAAAAGTTTAATTTGGGTAGTGGTTGAAATTTTACTGATTTTTATTCTATTGAGCTTACCAGGAAATAATTTTTCACATGCTCACTACTGGATTGATGATTTGCCTGTAGACAAGCTGGTTCACATGACTTTATTTGGATCCTTGGCTTTGTCATTTTTTGTACATTTCGAACGTACCAATAGTAAATTTTTAAAATCAATCAGAGCAAAGGCATTCACCTTAATTTTTTGTACTTTGTATGGTATTGGCATGGAATACTATCAAAAGTATTTTGTTCCAACAAGAGGATTTGAGGTAACTGATATGCTAGCAGACGCCATAGGGGCTATTGTAGCTTTGCCTTTTTTCACGATCCTTCGAAAAAAATATTTAAGTAGCTTTAGTAAATAATGGGAATAGATAAAGACATACAACAAACCACTTTCAGAAATGAATACCAGAAAATGGGTATCAATATCATTTATACAGCCAATTGGTTGAATGAAAGAATTGCGCAAATTTTGAATCATGAAAAAATAACGCAGCAGCAATATAACATTTTAAGAATTTTACGAGGAAGTGATACCCCTTTAAGCACTTTAAAAATTAGAGAGCGCATGTTGGATAAGATGAGTGATACCAGTAGAATAGTAGATAGATTAATTACAAAAGAATTGGTAGAAAAAACGGCATGCCAAGCAGATAAAAGATTGGTAGATATCACCCTTTCTAAAAAAGGGCTGTTGTTATTGGAAAAATTAGATCATTTTAATGATCAGATTGATGCTATTTTAAAAGGTATTAATGAAAAAGAAGCCTCTACCATCAATCAAATTTTGGATAAGTTAAGAGATACCCCTGTCTACAAATAATATAAATTTTATGAAGCGATTTACGCTTGGCCTATTTATACTTTTAATTTTTTTTAGCGCAGAAGCCCAACCCAACTTAGCAGATAAAAATGTTTTTGAATTTAGAGGGGTATGGATAGCCACCGTCGAAAACATAGACTGGCCAAGTAAAAGAGGCTTATCCAATGAGGCTCAAAAGCAAGAATTCATTGCCTTATTAGACCTGCATCAAAAAAATGGAATGAACGCCATTATTATGCAAGTACGTCCTTCGGCCGATGCGTTATACCCTTCTACCCTAGAGCCATGGAGCGAATATTTAATGGGCCAACAAGGCTTACCCCCTAGCCCTTTTTATGATCCATTAGAATTTATGATTTTGGAAACGCATAAAAGAGGAATGGAATTTCATGCTTGGATCAATCCTTACAGAGCAGTATTTAATATAAAAAAATCAAGTATTGCACCAAGTCATATTACTCGTTTACATCCTGAATGGTTTTTAACCTATGGTGATAAAAAATATTTTAACCCTGGTTTGCCAGAAGTATGGCAGCACACCAATCGTATTGTAAGAGATCTAGTAAGCAGATATGATATTGACGCCATTCACATGGATGATTATTTTTATCCCTATCGAATTGCTGGAAAAGAATTTCCAGATGAGGCCACCTATGTAAAAAATAAAAGAGGCTTGGCTAAAGAAGATTGGAGAAGAAGTAATTGTGATACGATTGTAAAACAATTGTACGCTACTATTCATCAAGTAAAACCTGCGGTACAATTTGGCATTAGCCCTTTTGGTGTTTGGCGCAATAAATCACAAGATCCCAGAGGAAGTGAAACCAAAGCAGGTCAAACCAATTACGACGATTTGTATGCAGATATTTTATTATGGCTTGAAAAGGGATGGGTAGACTATATAGCTCCGCAAATTTATTGGGAACATGGGCACCCTTTAGCCAATTACGATACTATTATTGATTGGTGGAATAAACATAGCTTTGGAAAAAATTTATACATAGGGCATGGCATGTATAAAGCAGGCTCCAATACCCCTTGGCGAGACAAGAATGAACTTCCTTATCAAATCAAAAGAGAAAGAGAAATAGAAAACACAAGAGGTAGTATTTATTTTAGCAGTAGTAGTTTTAAAAACAATCCTAATAATTGGAATGATAGTTTGCAACAAAATTATTACCAAAAACCTTCACTATTACCTACTATGCCATGGCTGGTTCAATATGAAGTAAATGCGCCTGTAATAATAAAGAAGTCAGACAATACCTATCAAATCAATCAAAACCAAGGCAATAAGGTAAAACAAATTGCCCTATTACAAGGCAGTGAAAAGCATTATAAAGTAGCTGCTCTATTTTCGGGTGAAACCCAATTCATTAATTTAAATGCATTGGGTATAGATAAAAATAATACTCAACCTTATTGGATCATAGCCATTGGAAAACAAAATCAAATAAGCAAATTAGTAGCACTACCTTAATAGGTACTTCTAATCGTATACTCTTTTCAAAAGTGATTGCTCATTGGCTTTAATGATTAATGGCACATGTTCTACCACAGTCATATCATTATCCAAACCAAATGCTTTTTGATCACTTTGTGATAGTTGTTTAATGTTAAAGTACACATCCATAATAAAGTCCTCTTTTAATGACAACTCGTTTTCAATGGAGAAAAAGCTTTCGATAATTACATAGGTAATATCAGTATGAAAATCTTTACTCTTCAATGATTCGTACTTACTATATATACCTAATTCTTGAGATTCATTCAATTCCTGCATCACTTTTTTAAAGCACAAATTTACGCGAGGTTGAATTCTAAAACCCAACTTAAAATCAACACGCATCACTTTGTCATCCACTAATTCTCTAATAGAATACTCCATTCCGTAAGGAGAATCGGTACGATCAATGTGCAAGAACCAATAAATATCGGCACGTTTGGGTTTACGGTTTAATATAGAATCAATAATGCGATGTTCAATTTCACGATGATTATTCGCCTTGGTTAAATACACTAAGTGGGTCGCATATTTAGGCACATCCTTATCCGCACTCAATTCAGCCAATGGCTCTAAATAGTCTTTTAACTTTACAAAATCCAAATAACGATTGGTGATTTTTCTAGCTCTATGCCAAATCATCATTACAAATATCATACTGAATGAAAAGACAAATGTTATAAGTGCTTCATGAATTTTTACTACGTTAGCAATAAAAAATGAAATCTCAACAACAGTAAAAATAATAATAATAAATGCTACCAACCATTGACTCCACCTTCTCACATTTAACATGTAAAAATTAATTAAAATAGTGGTCATGATCATAGTGATAATAATAGAAAAGCCATAAGCAGCAAGCATGTGTTCGCTCTTTCTAAAATAAAGAAGCATGGTTACACAGCCTACCCAAAGAATTAAATTTAAACTAGGTATATAAATTTGACCTTTTTGATCTGTCGGAAATTTTACGGTTACACGTGGCCAAAAGTTTAAACTAATTGCTTCATTGATCAAGGTAAAAGAGCCGCTAATCAAAGCCTGACTGGCTATGATGGTTGCAATGGTAGCAATACCAATACCTATTAACAAAAACCAATGAGGCATAATTTCAAAAAAAGGATTAATACCATTTGAAGTAGTTCCAACATGATTTAATAACCATGCGCCTTGTCCCATATAGCTCATGACTAAAGCGAATTTTACAAACATCCAGCTTACTTGAATGTTTTTACGGCCGCAATGTCCCAAATCACTGTATAAAGCCTCGGCTCCAGTAGTACATAAAAACACAGCGCCCAACAACCAAAAGCCTTTTGGATAATTTACTAATAAATCAAGCCCATAATAAGGGTTCAATGATTTGAGAATAGAAATATTACCAACTACCTGAATCAATCCTAAAATTAAAATCATAGTAAACCATATCAACATAATGGGACCAAATGCAAATCCTATAATTTTTGTACCAAAACGTTGAAAGAAAAAAAGCAAAGAAATAATTGTTAAAACAATGCCTACTGTTAAGTTATTACCTGGTACGATAATTTTCTCCAACCCTTCAATCCCTGCTAATCCTTCAATAGCAGAGGAGACAGAAACAGGTGGGGTAATCATACCATCTGCTAATAACATGGCAGCCCCTATAATAGCAGGAATATAAATCCATTTTACATAACGACGAATTAATGCAAACAATGAAAAGATTCCACCTTCCCCCCTATTGTCTGCCCTAAGTGTTAAAAAAACATATTTAAAAGTGGTTTGTAAAGTAAGTGTCCAAAAAACACAGGAGATAGCACCGTAGATTAATTGTTCTGTAATTACTTTGTGATTGATAATGGTACTAAATACATACAAGGGGGATGTTCCGATATCACCGTAAATAATGCCAAGCGTTACGATTAAACCTGCAACAGAAAGTTTGTGTGCATGTTGCCCGCCAGATGTTTGTGCCATGGTTCAGAGTAAATTGAGGACAAAGTTTATAAAAATAATAATTAGAAACGGCTTATTCGAGTAACTATTTTACAAATACCGCCATTTATTTTTAATAAGGCTTGTAAGTACCCCATTTTTGCACCACTGCCTGAAACCTAAAATCAAAAATGCCTTGTAATTGCTTTTTGACCAATATTACTTGAGCAATATCTCCCAAAAATCCCAAAGGAATTTTATAATGTACGATGTCTTCCATCTTCACCCCACCTTGCACCGCGGTAAAATGATGTTGATGGTGCCACATTGTATAAGGTCCAAATCGTTGTTCATCTACAAAATAGGCCCCCTCTTTGACATGCGTAATTTCGGTCATCCAATACAAGGGAATTCCCAATAGGGGCTTTACCGTGTATTCAATGATTTGACCTGGGTACATTTTTGAACCATGGTGTTTACTAATAATGTTAAACCCCATTTTGGCTGGGGTAATTTTGGCTAAATTGGCAGGGCTACTAAAAAAATCCCAGGCTTCTTCCAGGGAAATAGGAATAAACTGCTCTGTGTGGATAGAATATACTTTTGACATACTACTACAACAAGCAAGTCTTGTTTTTGTTGTAATAATTCCCCCTAAAGCCATTAATTTTATCCTATGATAAGTAAGGCTGCCCAATTAAAGGCATTTGAAAACATTTACAAGGACCTCAATACGCAACAAAAAGTTGCGGTAGACACCATTGAAGGTCCTGTGATGGTCATTGCAGGACCGGGTACAGGCAAAACGCAAATTCTGGGAGCACGTATTGGAAAAATATTATTAGAAACAGATACAGCTCCTGAGAACATATTATGTTTAACCTATACGGATGCAGGTGCCATTGCCATGCGCAAAAGGCTGGTTGGTTTTATTGGTGCAAGTGCCTACAAAGTAAACATTTCTACTTTCCATTCTTTTTGCAACGATATCATTCAAGATAATTTATACTTGTTTGAAAAACCCAGTTTAGATCCCATTTCTGAATTAGAAAAAATTGAGTTACTCAAAAAATTAATAGACCAATTTGAAAAAAATAATCCATTAAAAAGATATCGTGGCGATGTATATTATGAAATGAATAATCTAAGTAGATTATTTAGCACTATGAAAAAAGAA
>CANHLZ010000109.1 GCA_947461595.1 Bacteroidota bacterium
AACTCATCATTTGAGTGTTTAATCATTCATTTGATAGAGTAAAACTAAGGTAATGGCCATTGTATTGCAAATATTTTAACTAAATTCTTTAAAATATAGAAAAATATTAATAAATTGCCTTATTATTTAATAACATACAAATATGGAGCCTAAAATTAACCCCAAATTAAACATTGACAAAAGCCTTGATAAGCTCGATTTACAAATTATTCAAGCCATGATGCAGGATGCAGAAGTGTCCTATGCCGATTTGGGTAAGCAGTTTTTTGTATCGGGTGGTACCATTCATGTGCGTATTAAAAAATTAGAAGAACTAGGCATTGTACAAGGAAAGCGACTAGCCGTGGACTTAAAAGTATTGGGCTATGACATTATTGCTTTTATTGGTATTTACTTAGAGAAGAGCTCAATGTATGATACGGTTGTTATGGCTTTAAAAAATATTCCTCAAGTAGTTCGTGTAAACTATACAACAGGAAATTATAGCATGTTTGTGGAAATTGTTTGCAAAGACATTCAACAACTTCGTTTTGTACTGCATGACGAACTACAAAAAATAAAAGGCATTGAACGTACCGAAACCTTAATCTCGTTAGAAGAAAGTTTTTCGCGCAATGTGAAGATTGTTTAAAATTTCATTTGTAAATTACATCAAACCTACGCTTATGAAACCCTGTAATCAGCATGATGGCAGAAGGGGCTTTTTAAAAAAATCCGCATCTATAGCAGCATTGTATTTTACACCTGCTATGTTGGTTAAAACTTTTGCAATGGATGCAATTGTTCCTTTACCTATTGCCAAGGAAAAATTAGCTATTACCATTAATGGCAAATTAATGAACCTTGAAATTGATGCAAGAACCACCTTACTCAATTTATTAAGAGAGGATTTATCTTATACGGGTACCAAAAAAGGTTGTGAAATGGGCCAGTGCGGCGCTTGTACCATTCATATCAATGGTAAGAGAACCAAGTCTTGTATTCAATTGGCTTTGAGCAATCAAAATAATAAAATCACTACGATCGAAGGGTTAAGTGATGGACTAAGCTTGCATCCCATGCAAGCAGCCTTTTTAAAAAATGATGCATTCCAATGTGGCTATTGTACTTCTGGTCAAATTATGTCTGCTGTGGCTTGCGTAAGAGAAGGAAACGCGAAGTCTAGAAAAAGTATTCAAACCTATATGGATACCAATATTTGTAGATGCGGTGCCTATCAAAACATTGTTGATGCAATAGAAGAAGTGGCAAAAACGGGTGCTAAAATTTAATTACTTTAATTCAATCTTATGAAGTCAAATAATTACAATACAATATTTTTAGAAGATGAGCGGGTGGATGGTGCAGACAAAGTAAATGGGAAAGCGAAGTACACTGCAGAACATAATTTACCCAATTTGGCTTATGCTGTTTTTGTAACCAGTACCATTGCAAAAGGAACCATTAAAAGCATTGATACCAGCAAAGCCTTAGCGATGCCTGGTGTGTTAGATATTATTTATTATGGCAATTGCCCTTTGGTACCTGGTTATATTTCCAATGCAGCGGAGCGACCAAAAAATGTTTTTGAGTGGAGAGGGTATAAGGTTTTGTATGACAATAAAGTACGTTTCTTTGGACAGCCCATTGCACTTATTGTTGCAGATACTTTTGAAAATGCCAACGCAGCCATTCGTTTTGTAAAAGCAGACTATGAAGTGGAGAAATTTGAAACCAATTTTGACAAAGCAAGATTAGACCCTGCTAATTTAAAAGGTCCGATAATTTATAAAAGAGGCACAGAGAAAAAATTTAAAGAAACTAATTTTTTCGTTGAGGCCGAATATAATATTCCTATAGAAGTGCATAATGCAATGGAACTATTTGCTACCATTGCTCATTGGGAAACCGAGGATAAAGTTACTTTGTATGATAAAACACAGGGACCAAAGAGTACGCAATCTACCGTGGCAAAAACTTTTGGTTTACCCGATAAAAATGTAAGGGTGATAGCGGAAAATGTAGGTGGCGGTTTTGGAAGTGGTTTGAGAAGTTGGCCGAATGTGCCTGCTGCTTGTATTGCCGCTAAAAAATTAAATCGTCCGGTAAAATTAGTACTCACCAGACCACAAATGTTTACTTTGGTGGGGTATCGTCCGCAGAGTTGGCAAAAAATTGGATTGGGTGCTGATGCAGCTGGAAATTTTATAGGCATTTCGCATGAAGCTATCAGCAATACATCGAGGTATGAAGATTTTAGAGAAGGCATAGTAGACGTTTCTAAATTTTTATATGCTAGTGAAAATGTGGATACCAAGTATCAATTACTTCCATTGGACTTAAGTACGCCTATTTGGATGAGAGGCCCTGGTGAAGCAACCGGCTGTTTTGCATTAGAGTCGGCTATTGATGAGCTTTCCTATAAATTAAAAATGGACCCCATCCAATTAAGAATTAAAAATTTTACTACGGTTAATCCTGAAAATAAATTACCCTTCTCTGATATCAATCTTAAAGATTGTTATGCCTATGGGGTGGAAAAAATTGGATGGAAAAATCGGCCATCCATACCAGGAGCTATAAAAGAAAATGGATGGCTTATTGGTTATGGTATGGCTGTAGGTGTATTTGGGGCAGGCAAAGGATCGGCTTCGGTGAGAATTGTACTAAGTAATGATGGTAAACTATTATTAGAATGTGCCGTGAGTGATATGGGTCCTGGCACCATGACAAGCATGTCTATTATTGCTGCTGACGCGATGCAAATGCCCATTCAAAAAATTAAATTCAAATTAGGTGATTCTGATTTGCCTCCGGGTCCTTCTCAAGGAGGCTCTGGTACTACTTCTACCGTTGGTTCTGCCGTAGACCTAGCCTGTAAAACTTTGCAACAAAAAATTAAAGAATTAGCTGTTCAATATGCGCCTGCATTTTCTACTACTACTGCAGATGCTTTGGAAGTTAAAAATGAAATGGTTATTTTAAAGACAGATGCGAATACTAAAATTGATATTAGTGCATTGCTTAAATTAGCTAATCAAGAAAAAATAGACTTAATTATTAATTCTAATGGCAAAAATGCTGAACAACTTAAATACACAAGTAATTCTTTTTCAGCACACTTTGTTAAACTGGCAGTGAATGCAAAAGACGGAACCATTAAAGTTTTAAATGTAGTCACTACAGGTGACGCGGGTAAAATAATTAGTCCTAAAACAGCAAGGAGTCAAATGCTTGGGGGGGTCGTAGGTGGAATAGGAATGGCTTTAACTGAAAAAGTAGATATAGATCAGTCGACCGGTCAAATTATCAATGCAAGTTTTGGTGCTTACCATGTTCCTTTACATTCTCAAATTCCACCTACTGATGTTTGGTTTGTAAATAAACCAGACATACACATGAATGAAATTGGCGCCAAAGGGATTGGTGAAATTGCCTTAATTGGTTTTGCCGCAGCAATAGCTAATGCAGTCTACAATGCTACTGGCAAAAGAGTAAGAGATTTACCTATTACGCCCGAAAAATTAGGCTTCAAAACCGCCAAAGCTTAGCGGCTAATTTTAATGACTATAATTTATAGCCATCGTCTGCTACCAATTGTGCGCAAATTCTTCTGCGGGCTTCTTTGCTATTAAAAGCGTCTACTTTGGTGAATCTTTTTAAACCAATATTCATCATGCGTAATTCATCTCCCTCAGCAAAAGCATTTACTGCATCTTTACCTGCTTTATTAATGGCATCTGCTGCATCATAAATATAAGTGCGCACGATATCTGCTTGCACCGCCACCGCTGCTTCGCCTTTCATGGCAGTTAGTTTTTCTAATCTTAACAATGCAGACTCAGCATGATAAGTGATGATGGACATATCCGCAATGTTCATTAATATTTCTTGTTCTTTATTCAAGGTCATCATTAATTTTTGTACTGCAGCACCTGCTACCATTAAAATACATTTCTTAAAATTGGCAATGGCTTCTTTTTCTTTGGCAAATGGGGAATCCTCACCACCACCAAACTCGGGAATGCTCATTAATTCCTTTTGCACATTCATAGCAGGTCCCATTAAATCTAACTTACCTTTCATGGCACGCTTCAATACCATATCCACAGTTAACAATCTATTGATTTCATTGGTACCCTCGTATATTCTGTTGATACGACTATCACGGTAAGCTTTTGAAATGGCATATTCATCACTGTATCCATTGCCTCCATGTATTTGTACTCCTTCATCTACTACAAAATCTAATACCTCACTTCCATATACTTTTAAGATGGCACACTCAATGGCATATTCTTCGGCAGCCCCTAATAAAGATTCAGATAAGGTTTTACCTGCAGCCAATAATATTTGTTCTTGCTCATCTATATTATAAGATACTCGGTACAAGGCACTTTCACCTACCCACAAACGAATGGCCATTTCGGCTAACTTATGTCGGATGGCGCCAAATTTTACAATGGGTAATTTAAACTGCTCTCTTGCTTTTGCATATTGCACCGATTCGCTTAAAGCCCTTCTAGCTCCACCAATGGTGGCTGAACCTAATTTTAGTCTTCCAATATTTAAAATATTAAAGGCAATGATATGTCCTTTGCCTATTTCGCCTAATATATTTTCAACGGGAACTTTGCAATCTTGAAAATACAATTGTACGGTCGATGATCCCTTAATTCCCATCTTATGTTCCTCTGGTCCTTGTGTAAATCCTTCGGTTCCTCTTTCGATAATAAAGGCTGTAAATTGTTCTCCATCAATTTTTGCAAATACAGTATACACATCTGCAAAACCACCATTAGTGATCCAACATTTTTGACCATTGATAATATAATGCTTTTCATCGGCCGATAATTTTGCTGAGGTTTTTGCACTTAATGCGTCTGATCCACTATTGGGTTCGGTTAAACCATAAGAACCTTTATATTCTCCAGTTGCTAACTTGGTAACATACTTTAATTTTTGTGCTTCTGTTCCAAAATATAAAATGGGTAATGTGCCAATTCCTGAATGTGCTGCATTGGCCACAGAGAAAGAATAGCCCGCTCCTAAATACTCCGCAACAATTACAGATGTAACAAAATCTTTTCCTAATCCGCCATAAGCTTCTGGTACGGTAATACCTAATAAACCCAGTGCGCCTGCCTTTTCCAATAGGGAAGGCATTAAGCCTGGTTCTAATGTATCAATTCGGTCTGCAACAGGCAATACTTCTGTATCTACAAATTGAGTACACATATCGCGCACCATCATTTGCTCCTCATTAAATTGCTCTGGAATAAATATTTCCTCCGCATTCACTTCTTTGATAATCCACTCTCCCCCTTTAATTACTGTCTTGGTCGTTTCCATAAAATATTATTTAAGATTTCTATTTATTATTTTTTCGATTTCGTATTTAATTAGCTTAAATCTTTACTCGTTAAATTATCATACACACGTTGAAAAACATTTTTTACTATTTCAATTTCTTCCTTGCTGATATTTGATAAAGCTTCATTCATGGTTTGATTGGCCAATTCATAAGTAATTTGCTGCAATGGCTTTGCGATATCAGTTAAGTATACTAAATTTATTCTTCGGTCATCTTTGCTCGCTACACGAACTACCAATTCTTGTTTTTCTAAATTGTCAATGAGTCGGGTAGTACTTGCTTTGTCTCTAAAAGTTCTATTGCCTAATTCTAATTGACTTAGCCCATCTTCTTTCCATAAATGGTATAAGACAGACCATTGCTCAATAGTGATATCGAGTCCTGCGTTTCTAAAATTCTTTTGTAAACGACGGGCAACTGCCGTGGTGGCCATGCCATTAATGACGCTGTAGAGTTCTCCTCTTTTGAATTGGTTGTTTGACATATAGTTAGTTATGCAACTAATATAAAAGTACAACCAATTTTGTTGATTTGGCTAATAATTTGGA
>CANHLZ010000110.1 GCA_947461595.1 Bacteroidota bacterium
CTCATTGTAATCAAAGGAGCCATTACAGTCAGCAGCAGAAACAATTACAATTTTCTTACCCTTCATGCGTTTAACTCTTTCAATAATTTTATAATAACTATTTAAATCGTCCTTAACTACATATACTTGATCAAACGGATGGTGTAATTCAACATAATCTTTAGTCAATGCTTTTAAAGAATCTATAGAAAGTTTAAATGTTTTTGCCATAGTCGATTCCTCAGCCACTTGAATTGCTTTTTCTTTTGCCATACGCTCCTCCATCACTTTTCTAGGAAGTGGAATATTAATTAAATTAGCATTCTTTAAGTAGGTTTCATTGGTTTTAACGTACCCCATTGAATTTAAATCAGATTCATATTTATTCCCATATTCATCATAGGTAACAATGGTGTAATCAATATTAGGTCTAACACTAAATTGATAATTACAATTAGCATCCAGTATACTACTATCTACTAGTATTTGATTACCAGATACTTCCTTTTGATATAAATATAATTTTTTGCTAGCTACGCAGTTACTATCAACTAAAATTCTTCCTGTAATTTTTACAAAAGACTTTTTAAAATCAAATGAAAATAAATCATCACTTCCAAATCTATTGGAACTAAAAAATCCTGAATTACCAATGATGGAGAATCCAATATCGTCTTTAGCACTATTAATTGGATAGCCTACGTTTTTTACAACTACTACCCCTTTTTTATTCTTATCCACTTTAAATATGTCTAAACCTCCCATACCAGGATGTCCATTGCTACTAAAATATAAACTGCCGTCATAAAAAGTAGGAAATAACTCATTGGCTTCTGTATTAATTTCCCGACCTGCATTTTGTGTGGGTTTCCAAGAACCATCCTCATTTTTTTCTATATAATAAATGTCAGTACCCCCTATTCCACTGGGTTCATCTGAGACATAATAAAGCCTTTTCCCATCAGGAGTAATAGCTGGATGGAAATAACTATAATTAGGATTGTTAATAAATAGTTTTCTACCAACCTTCCACTTCCCATCCAATAATCTAGATTCCCAAATCTCCAATTGATATACTCCTTTAGATTTTTTTTGATTTTTTGTATAATAAGCTATTTTCCCATCCTTTGTAAAGCTGATTGACCCCAGGTTTAAATTGGCATCAAATTCATTAGAAAATAACTGAATGGCAGAATCATTGTAAACAGGGGTTTTAAAATCATAAAACGTGTTCATTTTTCTGTTGTCATTGCTTGACAATCTACTTAAATCGTTAATTGGATAATTTAATTTTTTATCTGCCCATTTACTCATCGCAATACTATCAATTCTTATATTTTTTGTACTAGGTATATAATACAAACTAGTATACCCAGCTCCATCCCAAGGAAATTCCTCATTGGAGCTGTGCTTTTTCCTTCTCTTCTTATTTTTATTGAATACAGGCCGTACCCTATTCGATTCAAAAACTAAACCGTCTTTATAGGGTACTGGATTAAATTCATTAAAAGGGGTATTGGTATTGATTGGAAAAATTTCAAAATCAATAGAATCTGCTATAAAGTTGTTAATATTAGTAAACCCATACATCCTAGACTCAGCAAGCAAAGTTTTGCCATTTATTATAGAATTACCATACCCATTTTTAGCAGCTTCATAATTACCTAAAGTGGCTTGTAATTCAGCAATGATATTTTTAGTATTCATACCAAGCTTATCCGCTAGTGAATAATACTTAAGCGCACTATCGTATTGATTTACTTTAGTATAACATAAACCTAAATTATAATAAACGGTAGAATCTATCCAACCCCTTTGTAAAAAGTTTTTATACAATGGGATGGCATAACTATATCGAAAATCATTCATTTCCTGATTGGCTAATTTAATGATTCGCTTAGCCGATCTTTTTTGAGCAAACAAGGAATGAATGCTAAGTAAAAGTAAAAATATCGTAAGTAATTTTTTCATTATAATTTTTTAACTACATTAAAAATATCTAGTTGATTTTACTTTTGTTTTAGTATTGCCAAATTCATATCTAATCATAAATTCATGTGACCCATTATTATACCCTTTTAAAGGAGAAAAGGTCACATCATAAGAATAACCCAATCTTAAATTTTCATTAGCTTGTATTTCAGCCATTCCAATCACCGCATCCCCTGTTCTATAAGACATCCCAATAGAAATTAAATCATGAAACCAAATATTTGAATTAATATCTGCTTCAATGGGCGCTCCTTCTACCATCTTAATCATAGTAGAAGGTTTTATTTTAATTTCTTCATTCAAGGAAATCACTATTCCTGATGTTAAAAAGATATGTTTCGCATTAATTTTTTGAAGTCCCGATCTAATTACATCAAAAGCGGATAAACGTGACTTTAAAATATTAGGAATAGAAACTCCTGCATAAAAATTATCTGTATTGTAATAAAGTCCTAAACCAATACTGGGCGTCCATTTATTAAAATTGGAATAAAAAGTAGGATCACTAGGCGTATTTCTATTAATTACATTTATTAGATCAATTCTATAGTTCATTACTCCAAAGCTTAAACCTCCAGAAAGTATTCCATTTTCAGAAACCCGAATACGCGTAGAAGTCATTAGATTAATACCATCTGCTTTTTCTACCCCTAATTTGTCATCGTAGAGTTGAATACCCCAACCAGCTTTTTTATTAAAAATGGCTTGATCTAAACTTACTGAGGTCGTTTGAGGAGCTCCTTCTAAACTCACCCACTGTTTTCTTTGAAATAAATTAAAACTAGTTGCTTCTCTACTTCCAGCATACGCCGGGTTTACTCCCAACATATTGTACATGTATTGAGAATACATAGGTTCTGTTTGTGCTATGCTATTTTTGTACGCTAGCAATAGCACACCCATGGTCATTAGACTAATTTTAATATATTTTTTTATACCCTTCATTTATAATTTCTCTTTTACCTTACTATGGTTAAGGATCCTGCGAATTTTTTAATTGCCCCAGTCAAATCAATTGCTTCCACCGTATAGAAGTAAGTACCTTCTGGCAAATCTTCCCCTAAGAAATTGCTTACCCCTTTGCCTTTCCAATCATTATTGTAATTTTCATTCTCATATACCTTATTACCCCATCGATTAAATACATGAACATTAATTTTTGTTCCAAATGGTCGCTTAATAATCCAAGAATCATCTATACCATCATTATTAGGCGAGAATCCACCTGGAACTACCACATCCATTTTAGGCACTACAAATGCAGTAGGCAACCTATTTAAATTATTGTTTGGATTCAATATTGGATCATTGGATACCAATGCTAATTTACCATAAGCGGTATTAGCAATGACAGAGGCAATATTTTCATATTTGCCATTAATATCTGCAGAATTAATGAGTATGGATAAATTAACAGAATCGACCTTATTTGCAGCCAATACGGATGCGTTGGTTACTAAATCAATGTTGGTATATCCATTATAATTATTATTCTTCACCAAGCCACCCGAAACCGTGATACTGGCAATATCAAAACCTTTATTGATTTTAAAAGTGGCATTAAGGTCATCCTTCATTAAAACTGAATCAATTTTATTATTAGTTTTGTTTTGTGCTTTAATAACAAAATTGATCAAGTAGGAACCATCTGGGTTCATCTTTATTCCAGTGACTTGTTTTGTTATATCAAGTATATTATATGGATCCAATATAATTAAAGTATCCATTTTGCAATTGGCGCTTGAAAGATTGGTTGTAGTATCCACTGCTTTAACACACCAAATATATTTACCTGGTATAGTTGGAATGGTCGGTGCCACTTTGGTACAATTATTGCCATTTATATCACACCAGGATGGAACACTACCTGGCGTAATGGATTTAATTAAATACCCAATGTTTTTAGGGTTGGTTATAACATTGGCTAATAAAGTATCATTTTTAACTTTCACCACAGGCAACATCGTAACTGTATCCATTACACAAGGACTACTTGTTAATCCAGTTAAAGTATCCAATGATTTTACACAATAAATATAGACTCCTGTTTTTGTTGGCAAACTAGGAGCTTCACTGTAACAAACAATTCCATTTACATCACACCATGTTGGAATTGAATTAGGAGGAAGCGTCTTAATAAGTATTCCAATATTTATTGGATTCGATGAATCGCCCACATTGTATATAACATTTCTTACTAGAGTTGGTATAGCAGGTGGATTATATCCTACTTGAACTATGGTTGGCAAATGTTCATTTGGAATACTATCCTTATTAGGATCTGGATTTAATCCATTGGTAGACGAATCTGAAACGGCTATATCACCTGTCGTAGTAATACCCCTAGTTAATAAATAACTAGGCCATGAATACTGTACTTTATTTGTTTTAACAAATACATCATATTTAATTACCACTGAATCTAACACTTTTAAAGAACCCATACCATTTAAAATAACAGTATCAGTGACCCCATTGTAATTTGGATTGAAAGCAACTGTTCCTGTAACTTTCGGAACACCAATAATAGAAGCAGTGTCTGGCGATGGGAATGCCTTGCGTAAATTATAGTAAGCAAATACAGAATCTAAATTACTATTACTATAGTTCTTTATCACTGAGATATAATGGAAATTATATCCACCAGCAACTGTATCTGCTTTAGACCCTTGTAGCGCTGCACCAATTTCACTTACTATAAAGAAAGGAACATAAGTAGGTAAAGGTGTTCCAATACTAGTAATATCGGGATGAGCCAATAAGTTTGTATTGTCATGAGAAAGTGAAGTGGCTGTGTCCATACTTTTCTTACCGTCATTTTGAACAAGCAAACCATCTCCAACACTTGAAAATTGCAATGCCAAAGGATCTAAATTCTTTCCAGGTATGAGCGTGAAGAAAAATACTACCTCTCCTTCATCTTTTATGTTTAATCCTACACCATAATCAAATAAATCAGTTCCAGATAGTGTTGATAAACTTCGATAAGTTACACTAAACCCATTATCAAATTTGGTTACATAGTTAGGTTTAATATTGGCGCCAAAACCTGTATAATTTGGATTTAGTTTTAAATTTCCATAAGTCACTTTAAAACTATCTAATTTATACCTCATGTCTGCAGGGAATACTTTAGATAAATCTGCATCCACTTGAACATTTTGCAAATTAATCTCCCCATTATTCTTGATTTTCATTACAATTTTTGTCTTAAATGAATTATCAGGTAACTTATTAGGAAGCTCGGCCTTTAAGGTTAATAGAATGAGTGGCTTTAAAATATTTAAATTAGCCGTGTCTTTGCTAATATTAAAATCTCTAACTACATTATTAGAATCTGTGATGCTTAATAAGGTATATCTAGTATCATCTTTTGTAGGTGCTACTAAAATAGTTGCATTTTCTCTAACATTATATAAAGTGTCTTTTTTATTAGTTAAACTATTTAGCACTACTAATTTAAATGGCCCTAATCCTGCAGTGAAATTAAATATAAGATGAACCGAATCTGCTTTTAATAAGGTTGGATATTTTAAGTTGATAGTTCCTTGTGGTAAATAAGTGATGTTAAACACGATTGTGGTTGTTGGGCAATTACTTGTTTGACCTGGTGCACATACTGGCACTGTATAAGTATAAGTTCCCGCTACTGTTGCAGTAAATGTATAAGTTCCATTTGCAGTCATCGTTAACACTGCTCCACTAGAAGCAGCTCCGCTTCCTGCAGCAGGATTCGTAGGATCTGCAACTGGTGTTCCATAATTGGTACCTGCTGGCACTACATCATTATTTGAAATATTACCATTTTTAGGAATATTAATA
>CANHLZ010000111.1 GCA_947461595.1 Bacteroidota bacterium
CTCAATTAAGTGTGAAAAAGGCTAAAATGTTGGTTTTCATTTCGATATAAGGCCTTTCGAAAGCCTTAGGCATACATTTCTGCCCTTAGTTCTTGTACCCTTTTATCCTCCATATATTCATCAAAAGTCATCAATCTGTCAATGATGCCTTTTGGGGTTAATTCTATCACTCTGTTGGCTACGGTTTGCATAAAAGTATGGTCATGAGAAGTAATTAATACCACCCCTGGAAAGTTTTGACAACCTTCGTTGAAGCTTTGGATACTTTCTAGGTCCAAATGGTTAGTAGGTTGATCTAAAACCACCACATTCGGGTTCTGAAGCATCATTTTACTCACCATACAACGCACTTTTTCGCCCCCACTTAGCACATTGGTCTTTTTAGATACATCATCCCCACTAAATAACATCTTGCCTAAAAACCCTCTTATAAAAGGCTCATCGGCGTCCGTTACATGAGAAGGCACATATTGTCTAAGCCAATCCATTAAACTATAAGGTTCATTAAAAAAGGCATTGTGTTCCATGGGTAAATAGGCACTAGTAATAGTGGTGCCCCATTCAAAGCTGCCACCATCTGCTTTACCATTGTTGTTGATAATGTCAAAGAAATAGGTAATGGCTAAAGGATCTCTACTTAAAAATGCAATTTTATCATTTTTACTTACCGAAAAAGAAACGTCTTTAAACAACACACGTCCATCTACTTCTTTTTTTAATTTCTCTACATTCAAAATTTGATTGCCCACTTCACGAAGCGGTTGAAAAATAATTCCAGGATATTTTCTGTTGGAAGGTTCGATTTCTTCAATAGTTAATTTTTCCAAGGCTTTTTTACGAGAAGTAGCTTGTTTACTCTTACTTGCATTGGCAGAGAAACGCGCAATAAAATCTAATAAGGCAGCACGCTTATCCTCATTCTTTTTATTCTTGTCTGACATTTGACGCGCCATTAATTGAGACGACTCATACCAGAAAGAATAATTGCCTGTAAATGTTTTTATTTTAGAACGATCAACGTCTGAAACGTGTGTACACACTGTATCTAAGAAGTGACGATCGTGACTGACTACTAATACTATGTTTTGATAATCGGCTAAGAAATTCTCTAGCCATCCAATCGTTTCAATATCTAGACCATTGGTAGGCTCATCCAATAATAAAATATCTGGATTCCCAAATAAAGATTGCGCCAATAACACCCTTAATTTAAAATTACTTGGAATGTCTTTCATTAAATCTTGGTGCATTTCTTCTTTCACGCCCAAGTCACTTAATAAACTTGCCGCATTGCTTTCTGATTCATAGCCACCCATTTCACCAAATTCTGCTTCTAATTCTCCTGCTCTTAATCCATCAGCTTCTGTAAAATCTTCTTTAGCATACAATGCATCTTTAACATGCATTACTTCCCACATTCTTTTATGTCCCATCAACACGGTATTCAAAACAGTTTGTTCATCAAATTCAAATTGATTTTGCTTTAACACCGCCATTCTTTCTCCCGGGGTAATTTCTACCATGCCTTTATTGGGTTCGATTTCTCCACTTAATATTTTCAAGAAAGTAGATTTACCTGCGCCATTGGCACCAATAATACCATAGCAATTACCTTTGGTGAAACTGATGTTAACTTCATCAAATAAAACCCTTTTTCCAAAGGCCAAAGTCACGTTTCTAGCACTAATCATTATTGAACTATTTTTGAGGCTGCAAAGTTACTCTTTTTTAATTTACCAATGGGCCCTAGCGCTAGCCGACACCGATAAATCTTCAAAACTACCCTCCAAATATTTATAATGGGCTGACATGGCAATCATAGCCGCATTATCGGTGCAATATTCAAAAGCAGGCAAATAAATGGTTGATTTTGTTTTGATGCCCAATGCCTCCACCCCTTGTCTTAAACCACTGTTTGCACTCACTCCCCCAGCAATACAAACTTGGTCAATACCTGTTAACTGAATGGCTTTTTTTAGTTGTTTCATTAAAATTTCCACGATGGTGTATTGAACAGATGCACATAAATCATTGATATTTTCTTTTATAAATTCAGGACTTTGTTTTTGTAAAAAATACAAGACACTTGTTTTTAAACCACTAAAGGAATAATCTAAATTAGGCACATGAGGTTTAGCAAAAACAAACGCTTTTGGATTACCCAATTTTGCTAATTTATCTAAGAAGGGGCCTCCAGGATAAGGCAAGCCTAACAATTTTGCTATTTTATCAAAGGCTTCCCCTGCTGCATCATCAATGGTTTCACCCAATATTTGCATGGAAGCAGCACTATTGCATTGTACTATTTGCGTATGGCCTCCACTAACTGTCAAACATAAAAATGGGAAACTAGGCTTAGGTTCATCAATCAAATTGGCTAATACATGCGCTTGCATATGATGAACAGCAATTAATGGTTTATTTAAAGCCATTGCCAATGATTTTGCAAATTGTGCCCCTACCAATAAACTTCCAATTAAACCAGGAGATTGAGTAAAAGCAATGGCATCAATTTTTACCACCCTTTCCTGGTGCTCTAAATTTGGGAATGCTTCTTTTAATGCGGTATCTACCACTGGTACCATATTTTCCATATGTGCCCTACTGGCTAATTCTGGCACTACGCCCCCAAATTTTTCGTGCACTAATTGATTGGCAATAAAATTGGAAAGAATTTTACCATTAACAATTACCGACGCCGCCGTTTCGTCGCAGGAAGATTCAATAGCCAATATAGTAATGGGTTTGTTGCTCACAACACGAAGATAAAGCTAAAAAATATACAAGGATTACTTAGTTCTGATGGCTTCTACCGGATTCATTTTGGCAGCAATGGAGGCTGGAATAATTCCAGAAACTACGCCCAAAATAATACAAATACTAAAAGCTAAAACTATAATACCTGGAGCTATAACAATAGAAAAAGGCAACACTGAGCTTAATGCTAAAGTAAGCACCCATACTAAAAATAAGCCCACTAAACCCCCTACAATACATAAAAATGCACTTTCTAATAAAAACTCATATAGTATAGTACTACTTTTTGCACCGATGGCTTTTTTTAGCCCAATTTGACTCGTTCTTTCTCTAACAGTAACAAACATAATATTGGCGACACCAAATGCTCCTACAATTAAGGATAAGCCGGCAATGGCCCAGCCCCCTTGGTTAATAGCACCAAAAACACTCTCCACTTGGTCTTTAAACTGAGCCACATCGTTGCAAGTAAAATTATCTTCTTGGGTTGGACTTAATTTTCTAATTTGACGCATGATCCCTGTTAATTCTTCCTGTAAAGCCCTGGATGGAATACCCGGTTTGGCTTGCACCATGATCGAAGGATTTGAATTGTCTGGATTGTAGACTGAAGCAAAATAATTATAAGTTACAATTGCAGACTTATCATAATCATAACCATTAATGATAGCGCTTCCTTGTTTTTCAATTACCCCAATCACTAACAATCTACGCCCTTTATAAGAAATGGTTTTACCCACCCCCTTATCTGCTTTTCCATACAATTCCTCTGCCACTTTATATCCAATTACTGCATAAGGCACACCCCGATTGAAATCTGATTCACTTAAATACCTTCCATATCCAATATTAAAAGCATGAATGTTTCTGTATTCTGGAGTAATACCATAAATATTTACTCCCTTTAAAACATTATCCTGATTGGTGAAAGATTCTTGTGTTTGTACAAAAAAGGCCATATTAGAACCCAGTTCACTTTTCTTTTTTACAAAATCCATTTCAGCAATTTTGGGACTTGGACGCTTTACGAATTTCCACCATGGGTATTCCGGCCCTCCCGAATAATCCCATTTATCAATATAGACTGAATTGTTTCCGAAACTGGAAAGATCATTTTTAATTTTTGATTTCAAGCTATCAATAGTAGCCAATACACCGATGATACAAAATATACCAATAGTTATACCAAATAAGGATAAGAAGGTTCTAAGCTTATTCACTTTTAACTCTTGTAAAGCCATTTTAAAGCTATTCCAAAGGATACCAAGCACTTTTATCATGCTGTAAATTTAGTCCAAAGCTTGGTTTTTACTAAGTTTTTTATGCAAGCGGTGAATAACTTATCTAAAGTGGTCTATTTTACATTTTGACCCTAATTTGACCCAAAAAATAGATAAGCATGGTTGGGTTAAATAAATTTAGGGATAATAAGAAAAATCAGGCTTTGATTTATACCAAGCTCGCAATTCGTTCTTACTTTTGCAACGATTTTAAAATACATCCTACTATGACTTTTAAGCAAATGTTTACTTCCTCTGTCGGGAAAAAATTAGTAATGGCTTTCACGGGTATCTTCCTTGTTTTATTTTTAGTAGTTCATGCAGGCTTAAACGCTTGCATATGGGCAATGGACGGTGGAGTCATGTTTAACAAAGCGGCTAATTTTATGGGAAGCTTTGTAGTGCCGAGAATTTTAGAAATTGGATTGTTCTTGGGTATTTTTTTACACATCATTCAAGGCTATATGTTAACCTTGGAAAATAGAAGCAAAAGAAAAATTGGCTATGAAGTAAATTATTCTAAAGGAAGTAAATGGTATAGCAGAAGCATGGCTATATTAGGAACGATATTACTTATGTTTTTCATTATACATTGGAAACATTTTTGGATTCCTTCAAGAATTACAGGTGTTGCTGAAATGGATTTAGGCAATGGATTTGTAGTGCATAATTTATATGCAGTGATGCAAGACACTTTCCAGAATCAATGGGTAGTATTATTTTATGTTATATCCTGTATTGCATTAGCTTATCATTTAGCACATGGATTTCAAAGTGCTTTTAAAACGATTGGGGTACATAATAAAAGATATCATGCCATGATAAGTACCTTAGGATATGGTTTTGCTATTATTATTCCTTTGGCTTTTGCGATGATGCCTATAAGTTTTTATTTACACTGGGTAAATTAAAATTTTAAAAAATAAATATTCTAAACGATAGATAAAAGATTAAATATGTTAGACTCAAAAATACCAGCCGGAAAATTAGATGACAAATGGGTAGATTATAAAGGTCATTGTAAATTAGTAAACCCTGCCAACAAGAGGAAAATGGAAGTGATTATTGTGGGTACTGGCTTAGCAGGCGCTTCTGCCGCAGCTGCCATGGGCGAGCTGGGCTATAAAGTAAAAGCATTTTGTTTTCAAGATTCTCCTCGTCGTGCGCATAGTATTGCAGCACAAGGAGGAATTAATGCAGCCAAGAATTATCAGAACGATGGAGACAGTGTATTTAGATTATTTTATGATACTATTAAAGGAGGAGACTACCGTGCACGCGAAGCCAATGTGCATCGTTTAGCAGAAGTAAGTGCGAATATCATTGATCAATGCGTAGCTCAAGGGGTACCCTTTGCACGTGAATATGGTGGCTTATTAAGCAACCGTAGTTTTGGTGGAACACAAGTACAAAGAACTTTTTATGCTGCAGGACAAACGGGTCAGCAATTATTAATTGGTGCTTATCAAGCGCTAGAACGTCAAGTGGCTTTAGGCAATGTAACGATGCATGCAAGACATGAGATGTTAGACATTGTAAAAATTGATGGAAAAGCGAAAGGTATTATTGCCCGTAATTTAATTACAGGTGAATTAGAAAAACATTTTGGACATGCGGTTTTGATATGTTCTGGCGGATATGGTAATGTATATTATTTATCAACCAATGCCATGGGATCAAATGTAACCGCTGCTTGGAAA
>CANHLZ010000112.1 GCA_947461595.1 Bacteroidota bacterium
CTGCCTGGTCAAATAGGATATTTTTTAACGATACTTACTTTAGTAGCCTCTTTATTATCCACTTTTGCTTTTGCAAAAGCATTTTTTTCAAAAGAGCTAACGATACAAAGCCAATGGCATAAATTAGCCAAAATCGCATTTTATATAGAAGCAGTAGCAGTATTTTCTTGTTTTATTGTTCTTTTCTATATCATCAACAATCATTTGTTTGAATATAAGTATGCTTACATGCATAGCGATAAGAATTTGCCTTATCAATATTTATTAAGTTGTTTTTGGGAAGGGCAGGAAGGAAGTTTTTTACTTTGGAGCTTTTGGCATTGCGTATTGGGCTTATTTGTATTAGCGAGATTAAAAAAATGGAATAACAATATCAATGGGGTGATGATGGTATTGAATTTTGTTCAATTTTGTTTGGCTACGATGGTAGTGGGCTTATTTATTTTTGATTCAAAAATAGGGAGCAGCCCATTTTTATTATTAAGAGAAGAAATGAACTGGCCCATACTTTCTCGTCCCGATTATTTGAATTTAATTAAAGATGGCACTGGATTAAATACTTTATTACAGAATTATTGGATGGTGATTCATCCGCCCATTTTATTTTTAGGTTTTGCTTCTACTACCATCCCTTTTGGTTTTGCAGTAGCAGGTTTAATAAAGAAAGATCATGATTGGATGGATCGATGTTTACCATGGGCCACTTTTTCTGCAGGTATATTAGGACTGGGCATTATGATGGGTGCGGCATGGGCATATGAAAGTTTAACCTTTGGAGGTTATTGGGCCTGGGATCCAGTGGAGAATGCCTCTTTAGTTCCTTGGTTAACATTGGTTTCTGCAATACATGCTTGTATTATTTATAGAAAAACAGGAGGCAGTTTAAAAACGACGTACTTGTTTTATGGAATTAGTTTTTTATTGGTATTGTATTCTACTTTTTTAACAAGAAGTGGCATATTGGGGGATACTTCGGTACATGCTTTTACCGATTTAGGAATGAATGGACAACTGTTAGGGTTCTTATTAATATTTGTCATTCCCTACTTTGCATTATTTATTGGGAGGTATAAGTCTATGGCTGCCCCTCAAAAAGAAGATGAAATTAAAAGTAGAGAGTTTTGGATGTTAGTAGGTTCGTTAATATTATTTTTATCCGCAGTGGTAATTATTGCTATTACTTCTATTCCAGTTTTTAATAAGCTATTTGGAACTAAAATTGCTCCGCCAGAAGATGCCGCTTTTGCGCACAATCAAGTACAAGTGTTTGTAGCCATTATTATTGGGTTACTTACTGCTATCGGACAGTTTTTAAAATTCAAAGGAACAACAGGAGACTATATCAAACAAAAAATTACTTTACCATTATTAATTGCAATCGCCTTGAGTGCAGTGGTGTTCCTATTTGTAGGTGTAAAGTATGACGAAAAAGGCATTGGGTTCACAGGAGCTATTTATGTGGCTTTATTTGCCTCCATTTTCACCGTAGTAGCAAATTTATTTTATTTCATTTCTGTTCAAAAATGGAAACTAAAATCTGCTGGTGCTTCGATAGGCCATATTGGATTTGGGATGGTATTGGTAGGCATTTTACTTTCTTCTTCCAATAAAACTGTATTAAGTTGGAACACAACAGGGATTAGTCCTTTGCGGATGGAGTCTAATAAAAATCCAGCAGGTAATCCAAGAGAAAATATTACTTTATTTGAAGGAATTTCCACGGATATGGGGAAGTATATGGTTACTTATATCCGGGATACTTTTGATATTTTAGACAAAAGATTTTTTGAATTAAAGTTCGTGGAAAAATCCACAGGTCATGAGTTTTTATTGTACCCCGACGTATTAAAAAACAACAAGGGGATGGAAGGATTTTCTGCCAACCCTTCCTCTAAGCATTATTGGAACAAGGATATTTTTGTATATGCCACTTCTTTTCAAGAACATGCAGAAGAGGATACCACTAGGTTTGTTCCACATCAAATGGCCATTGGGGATTCTATTTTTTATAGCAATGGGTATATTAAATTAGATAAGGTCTTGATTAATCCAAACGCGAATAGACCCGCTGGAAGCAATGAATTGATATTGCAAATGTCTGTTACCTCCAAAGAAGGCTTAAAATATCAAGCCAATCCAGGTATCATTTTAGAAGGGATGAATTTACAAAATAATTATGATACCGTAAAGGCTCAAAATATCGTGTTAAGTTTTAATAAAGTGGTAGACCAAAAAAATGGTGTATTAGAAATTGGAGTGAAGGAGTCTGCAGCATTAACCAACTTAATAACTTTAAAAGCCTATGAATTTCCATTTATTAATGTTTTATGGTTAGGCATTATTGTAATGGTTTTTGGTTTTGGATTGGCTACCGTAAATCGTGTAAGGAAGTTGAGGGCGAAGTAAAGAGTCAGTTAAAAGAGGCTATTAAAGAGTATTTTAACTTAGTTTTTTATTTAAAATTGGTTCGTTGAGGTTACATTTTATAATTTTGTGTATCAATATATATATGAATAAGCGATTGCTATATAATTTAGTGTTTTGTTGGGCCCTTTTAGGGGTAACTAAAGTCAATGCGCAATCAAGTATCAATGATACTTTGAGGGTGGAAGCTTTCATTACACCCGAGGGTGATACCATCCCACAATCTTGGTTACCTCCTGCTGAAGTAAATGCCATTCAAACAGCCAATTGGAGAAAATATTGGCAAAATTGGACAAGACTAAGAAATGCAGTGTATGTTACTTATCCTTATGCTAAAACAGCAGGTAAAATTATTTCAGAAGTAAATGTACAATTGGCGAATGTGCCCGATGAACGTCAAAGAAAACAAATTATTAAATCAAGAGAAAAGGAATTAAAAAGAGACTTTGCCGATAAAGTAACCAATTTATCTGTGTATCAGGGTAAGGTATTAATGAAATTAATTAATAGAGAAACTGGCAATAACTGTTATGCAATTATAAAAGAGTTCAAGGGTGGCTTTAATGCTGGATTTTGGCAGGCGGTTGCTTTTGTTTTTGGAAGTAATTTGAAACAACAATATGATGCCAGTGGAGATGATAAAGACATTGAAAAAATTGTCTTAGAGGTACAAAAATTATACGGGTACAAAGGGTAGGTTTTTGAGCCCTATTTTAGTATCTTTACCCGAATAGTTACACCCAAAATGAGTGAAGAAAAAAGTTTAAATTTTATTGAAGAAATTATTTCCCAAGATTTGGCATCAGGTAAATATGCCCAAATATTAACTAGATTCCCCCCAGAGCCCAATGGCTATTTACACATAGGTCATGCTAAAAGTATATGTTTGAATTTTGGTCTTTCATTACATTTTGGCGGCGGTACCAATTTAAGATTTGATGATACCAACCCTACTACAGAAGAAACAGAATATGTTGAAAGTATAAAAGCCGATTTACAATGGTTGGGTTTTAATTGGGTAAAAGAATGTTATGCTTCAGATTATTTTGATACATTATTTGAATTTGCTGTTCAACTAATTGAGAAAGGATTAGCCTATGTAGATGATAGCAGCCCGGAAGAAATTGCCTTACAAAAAGGGACACCTACTGCAGCGGGAACGGGGAATGACTATAGGAACAGAAGTATTGCGGAAAATTTGGAATTATTTACCAATATGAAGGCGGGTAAATATGCAGATGGTGCGAAAGTGTTAAGAGCTAAAATTGATTTAGCCAATCCGAATATGCTTTTGAGAGATCCTATTTTATATCGTATTAAGAAGGCGCATCATCACCGAACAGGTAATACATGGTGTATCTATCCCATGTATGATTTTGCACATGGCCAAAGCGATGCTATTGAACAAATCACCCATTCCATTTGTACTTTGGAATTTATTCCACATAGAGCTTTATATGATTGGGGCATTGAAAATTTAGGTATATATCCTTCCAAACAATATGAATTTTCGCGTTTAAATATTACTTACACAATTTTAAGTAAAAGAAAATTATTGCAATTGGTTCAAGAGGGGCATGTTGCTAGCTGGGATGATCCACGTATGCCTACCATTAGCGGTATGCGTCGTAGAGGCTATACTCCAGAAAGTATTAGAGATTTTTGTGATCGAATTGGTATTGCTAAAAGAGAGAACATTATTGATTTTAGTTTATTGGAATTTTGTGTGAGAGAACATTTGAATAAAATTGCACAAAGAAGAATGGTGGTAACAGATCCTATTAAATTAGTTATCACTAACTATGATAAGGTGGAAGAAATTTTGCAGTCAGAAAATAATCCAGAAGATCCTGAGGGAGGAGTAAGAGCTGTCCCTTTTAGCAAAGAATTATGGATTGAAAGGGGCGATTTCATGGAAGAACCCACTAAAAAATATTTTAGACTAGGACCCGGCTTAATAGTGCGTTTAAAGAGTGCCTATATTGTAAAATGTGAAAGCTTTGAAAAAGATGCAGATGGTGTCGTGCAAACAGTATATGTAACCTATGTGCCGGAGAGTAAGAGTGGATCTGATACTTCAGGCATACATGTTAAAGGGACATTACATTGGGTAAGTGCTCAACATGCCGTGCCAGTGGTATTGAATGAGTATGACCGATTATTTAAAGTAGAAGATGTGGATGGTGCTGAAGGTGATTTTAAGGGTTATCTCAATGAACAATCTTTAACAAAGACCAATGCCTGGGCAGAGCCTGCTTTGGTTACTGACCCATTAGATGCACGGTTTCAATTTATAAGAAAAGGCTATTTTTATCAAGATACCACTAGTACCAAAGAGGCGTTGGTTTTTAATCGTACGGTTACATTGAAAGATGCTTGGGCCAAAGAGCAAAAAAAATAATTACCACAAATTTATTTGAATGTTAACGCTCGAAAACTTTACAAAAAATTGGGAGAAAAAGTTTCCAGTGCTTACTATAAAAAATACGCATTTTATTATTGCAGTGAGTGGTGGGGTAGACAGTGTAGTGTTGTCGCATCTTATGCATGCAATGAAAGCCAAAATAACAATTGCACATGTCAATTTTCAATTGCGTGGCGTAGAAAGTGATCGAGATGAAAATTTTGTTCGTGATTTTGCTGAAAAATTTAATTTTACCTTACAGGTGCATCGGGTGGATACTTTAAAATATGCAGCATTGTATAAAATGGGCATACAGGAAGCGGCTCGTGAAATAAGGTATGCTTGGTTTGAATCTTTATTAAAAAAAGAAGATGTATTATTAACAGCCCATCATGCCGACGACCAAACAGAGACCGTATTGATGCAATTGTTTAGAGGTACAGGTTTACATGGTTTAACAGGTATCCCCCATAGACGCATTGATGTTTTAAATTTAGCAAGGCCATTATTACCTTTTACTAAAGAGCAGATTAAGGTGTATGCCAATGAAAATGAATTACAATTTGTAGAAGATAGTTCTAATAGTAAGGATGATTATACCCGTAATCTCATTAGAAATAAAATTATTCCTCAAATACAAGCGGTGTATCCGAACGTGAATGAAAATATATTTTATACAGCTGAAAAATTAAAAGAAGCGGAGGCCATTGTAGAGGCTACTGTTGCAGCGTTTTGGAAAAAAGGATTTAAAACC
>CANHLZ010000113.1 GCA_947461595.1 Bacteroidota bacterium
AATAAATCATTTAAGGGCATTACCTTAATTTGTACTTGAAATGTCATACTATTTTAATTGTGTGATGGTATTTTTATAAAACAAAGATACTAAGCAATAGCCAATAAAGCCAAATGGAATGGCCAACCACTTAAAAAATATAGCCGACAATATAACGTCTGCCACCAGAATGAATAAGGGGACCATTAATTTTTTATTTTTTCCCAAACTTTTTAATGCCAACATAGGCGTATTGATGACCATTAAATAAGACAGGACCACAATATAGGCGTACCAAAAAATAGGGCTAAGCATTAATTTTGAAACAATAGTTATTTGAGATTGCCAATAAATAAGCGGAAAAGCAGCCGTTAAAATGCCAATCATTGGAATAGGTACCCCTTTGAAATAATTAGCCTGCTCTTTGTCAATATTAAACTTAGCCAATCGATACGCTCCTGCCATGGCTATGATAAATGCCGGCGCCATTAACATAGAACTTTTATTTAACGCATTGGCATCGGACGCTAAGGATAATCTTAAAAATTGAAAAACGATAAAGGAAGGCGCCACCCCAAAACTGACTACATCAGCTAAAGAATCTAATTGTTTTCCCAATTCAGAGTCTACTTTTAACCATCTGGCAACAAAACCATCAAAAAAATCAACCACTCCAGCCAAGGCTATAAATAAACTGGCATAATAAATTGGTTCTGGAATTTCAATGAGCATGGCCCCCCACTCATCCATAGAAGCCATCGTACCCGATTGGAAAGTGGCTATGATAGCACAACAACCAAAAAAAAGGTTCATTAAAGTAAATAAATTAGGAATCTGCTTTTTCATACTAATTTTATTTGCCACTACTTTTACGAGGCTTCATTAAAGCTTCTATTTCATCTGCTTTAATAGGCATGGTTTTCATTAGATCTTGATTCCCTGTTCTAGTAATCCAAAAATTATTTTCGATACGTACGCCCATTTTTTCTTCCTTAATATAAATACCCGGCTCTATTGTAAATACCATACCTGCGGTGATTGGAGAAGTTCTAGTACCTAAATCATGTACATCCAATCCTAAATGATGTGAAATGCCATGGTATAAATATCTTCTATACGCTTTGTTATCTGCATCTTCATTTTTAACATCGGATTTACTTAGTAAACCAATTTTTAAAAATTGCTTAGTGGCCTCCTCACCTACCTTGTCGGTATAATTTACAACGGTAATTCCCGGCTTTAAAATAGACTTTGCATAATCATGCAAATGCAAACAGGCATTATATACTTCTTTTTGTCTTTTGGTAAATTTTCCATTCACCGGCACGGTTCTAGTTAAGTCGGCACAATAACCACCATACTCTGCACCAAAATCCATCAATACCAATTCCCCATCCTTACAAACATTATTATTGTTATTATAATGTAAGGTTCTTGCATTGTCTCCACTTGCTATAATACTATGATAGGCTACCCCTGTTGCACGTTGTGATAAAAATGAGTGATGAATTTCTGCTTCTATTTCGTATTCATGTACCCCTGGTTGTATAAATTGTAATAATCTTCTAAAAGCCACTTCAGTGATATCGATGGCCTTTTGTATCACAGCTACTTCTTCTTTTGTTTTAATGGAGCGCAACTCTTTCATTAGTTTCGCTGCACGTAAATAAGTATGCAATGGATACCTCGATTTCATTTCATCTATAAAACGATACTCATGGGTTCTTATTAAATTATTTTTTCGATCATTTTCATTAGAATCTAAATAAATAGCATCAGCTAAATGAATCCATTGTTGTAAAGGAGCATCTATTACATCCAACCAAACAATGGTTTTCATTCCCGAAATGGCAGTGGCTTCATTGGCTCTTAATCTCTTGCCATCCCAAATTTCTTTTAATTCCTGAGGTCTCACCAATACCAACACTTCTCTATATTTAGGATCTGGATTGTCGGGAAATAAAATAATCATACTTCCTTCCTGCTCTATGCCTGTTAACCAAAATAATTCTGTGTTTTGTTTAAAGCCATGTAAGGCATCTCCATTTAATGGATACTCATCATTACTTACAATAATTGCGATGCTATTTTTTTGCATTTTAGCTACAAAACGCTTTCTGTTTTGTATAAATATTTGTGGATCAAGTGCTTTGTATTTCATAAGTAAATTATTACTGTTTAACTAAGGGCAAGTTAATTAAAAAAGGCCTCCTTTATGCGATCTTACCCCATCCAATTTTTGCTTTTTGGGCGATCAAATAGGCTCTTAACGCTGCATTTTCGGTTGATTTTAAATCTGGGTCCTTTTCGCATAGTAGAAAAGCTGCCTCTTTAGCCGCCTCTAGAGCTAGTTTATCGTTGATGATATTGGCTAATTTAAAATTAAGTGCCCCACTTTGTCTTGTTCCATCAATATCCCCAGGCCCCCTTAGCTCTAAGTCTTTTTCGGCAATCACAAACCCATCATTGGTAGTACACATTATCTTTAATCGCTCCTTCGCTTCCCTCCCTATCTTTACACTACTTAATAATATGCAATAACTCTGTTCACTGCCTCTGCCAACACGGCCTCTTAATTGATGCAATTGTGATAATCCAAATTTTTCAGAACTTTCTATCACCATCACACTTGCATTGGGTACATTGACGCCTACTTCAATCACCGTGGTGCCTACTAATATTTGAGTGTCCCCCGTTTTAAAACGGTGCATATTGGTTTCTTTTTCTTTGCTACTTTGTCTTCCATGGACCATACTTATTTTATAAGTAGGTTCTGCGAAATAACTTTTTACTTGCTCATAGCCTTGCATTAAATCTTCATAACTTAATTTTTCGCTTTCTTCAATCAATGGATAAACATAATAAGCTTGTCTGCCTTTAGTAATTTCTGTTTTTACAAAATCCATTACGCTTGCTCTGGATGTTTCGTACCTGTGCACCGTTTTAATGGGTTGTCTTCCTGGTGGCAATTCATCCATCACACTGTAATCCAAGTCGCCAAAGGCGGTCATGGCCAATGTCCTTGGTATAGGCGTTGCTGTCATCACCAACACATGCGGAGGAATGCTTGATTTTTTCCAAAGCCTGGCTCTTTGTGCTACACCAAATCGATGTTGTTCATCTATCACTGCCAATCCTAAATTTTTAAATTGGACAATGTCTTCAATAATGGCATGCGTGCCTACTACAAAATGAATGGTATCTTCTAACAATCCTTTTAAAATCCTTCTTCGCTCACCTATTTTTGTACTTCCAGTTAACAAAGCAATTTCGATAGGCATTTCTTTTAGCAAGGCTGTTAAACTTTCGTAATGCTGCCCCGCTAAAATTTCGGTAGGCGCCATTAAGCAACTTTGATAGCCATTGTCGGCAGCCATTAGCATAGCCATTAAAGCAACCATAGTTTTACCACTTCCCACATCCCCTTGTAGCAATCGATTCATTTGATAGCCCTTGCCAACATCTTGTCTAATTTCTTTAAACACCCTTTTTTGTGCACCCGTTAGTTCAAAGGGCAAATATTTATTATAAAAAGTATTAAAGTAATCTCCTACTTTTTCAAACAAATGCCCTTTGCTATTTTTATGGCGATCAATTTTGATTAAGTTAAGTCTTACTTGTGCAATAAATAATTCTTCAAAGATTAATCGGTCTAGCGCTTTTTTATATTGGGCTTGAGAACTGGGAAAATGAATTTGTCGATAGGCTTCCCATCTTCCCATTCTATTTCCCAATAAATGCGCAGGTAAATTTTCTGGTAAATCTTTTTGACTGATTTGATGAAATAAAGTTTGTGTTAATTTCCCAATTTGTTTTGCATTGAGTCCTCGTGCTTTTAATTTTTCTGTACTTGAATAAACAGGCTCTAATAATGATTTTTGTGCCATGGTCTGAGCCACATAGGGTTCAATTTCGGGATGCACAATTTGCGCTTTCCCATTAAAAAAGCTTACTCTTCCAAATACCAAATAAGCCTGGCCTTCCACTATATTTTTTTGCACCCAGGTAATTCCCTGAAACCAAGTCAATTCAATACTACCCGTTTCATCTTTCAATTGGGTTACCATTCGTTTGGCGCGTTTGACTCCAATGATATCAATACCCTGCAATACGCCTTTCACCTGCACAAAATCCTGATCGGGGGTAATGGATGTGATAGTCATTACCTTGGTTTTGTCTATATGTCGATGTGGAAAATGATGTAAAAGGTCGCTAAAAGTGAATAAACTAAGCTCTTTCTTAAGCATATCGGCCCTTAAAGGACCCACTCCCTTAAGGTATTCAATAGGGCTAGATAATAAAGAAGCGGTTGACAATCTGTTTTTTTTAAATTCTGTACAAATATCCCAAAAAGATGGTAAAAAATGGGTTCCTGATTCATTATCTTCGCAGTTCTATGGAAAAGGAAATTGTATTAAGCGGAATTAGGCCTACAGGCTTCTTGCACCTAGGCAATTATTTTGGTGCTATGCGCAATTATGTGCGCATGCAAGATGAATACAATTGTTATTTTTTTGTGGCCAATTGGCATAGTTTAACCACCCACCCTGATACCAAAACCTTACAAGAAAGTGTCCTAAGAGTAGTAGCAGAAAATATTGCCTGTGGCTTAGATCCTGAAAAAGTATCCTTATATGTACAAAGCGATGTTCCTGAAATTGCAGAACTGTATTTGTATTTAAATATGTTGGCCTATAAAGGAGAGTTAGAAAAAACCACTTCATTCAAAGATAAAGTACGCCTGCAACCAGAAAATGTAAATGCAGGTTTGCTTACCTACCCTGTTTTACAAGCGGCTGATATATTAATACACCGCGCAGTTAAAGTACCTGTGGGCAAAGATCAAGAGCAAAATTTAGAAATGGCCCGCAATTTTGCAGAAAGGTTTAATTATAGATATGGCGAAACATTCCCGCTCCCTTATGCCTTTAATTACAATAGTGAATTGGTTAAAATATTAGGCTTGGATGGCAATGGCAAAATGAGTAAAAGTGAAAATCAAAACACCACTTTGTTTTTAGCCGATGAAGATGATGCCATTAGAAACAAGATCAAAAAAGCAAAAACAGATCAAGGGCCACTTGCTCCTAATTCAGTAAAACCAGATTATATAGAAAATTTATTTACTTTAATGAAATTGGTAAGCAGTGCAGATACCCTTAAAAAGTTTGAAGACGACTTTAACAACAGTAGTGATGGCAACTGCATTATTAGATATGGAGATATGAAAAAGCAATTGGCCGAGGATATGGTGAGTTTTATTCAACCTATTCGTAATCAAGCGCTTGATTTACAAAACAACAAAGAACTACTTATAAAGATCATTCGACAAGGAGCCGACAAAGCAAGGTCAAGTGCTTCTAACACATTATCTATTGTAAGGAAAGCAGTTGGAATGGACTATTAAAGAAGGGTAATTAATTATTAACAAAGATAAATAGTACTAAACTATTTTGTATTTTCACGACCATGGCAAAAGCTAAAAAACCTAAACACGTTGCAATTGCAGGAAACATTG
>CANHLZ010000114.1 GCA_947461595.1 Bacteroidota bacterium
CCATCTAACTTGAAAGATTGAAAGGTAAATACAGACCATGTACCTCTATTAAAAACAATTGGCTTGCCTTCGTAAAATCCATTATAATTATTTCTATTATACTGGGTACCTAATACTGCGAAGAACTTTTTACCAGGAGGAATGACACCTATCACTCTAAAATAAGTCTCTCTGCTTTTTCCTAAATTATCATAAGTACGATAACTTACTTGTTTATTAGTAGGTGATTGATATACTACATTAGTAAAGATATCGGTGGTCTCATTTACACCATAAGCAAACAAAGGTTTATCATCTACACTAATATTGGCTTCGTAATTACTGGTGAATTGTGGTTTCAGATTCGGATTTCCTATTTCATATAAAAAAGGATCAATGTATTTAGCAAAGGGATTTAAATAATCATATGAAGGCCTACTAATTGTTTTTCGATACACTAAAAATCCACGAAGTTCATAGCTCATGATCATCAATATTTTTCTACTCAAATAAACATAAGGGAACGCGTCTATTCGATTCAATGAAAAAGTAGTGTCTTTTGGAATTAATTGATGCCCTTGCATGATGGTTTGCTCTAGCCTCGAACCAAATTTTAAAATTATAGGTCCCCAGGCTTTAGAGCCTTGTAAATAAGCTGCATTAATGCGTTCTTTATAATTAAAACCACTTGTACGAAAGGGATCTGGAACTGTTTGTCCTAAAGTAGTTTTAGTGTAATTGGAATGATTGTCAAAATTTAAAATAGAAGTTTTAATACCTGATTCAATATTTATTCCAAATTTTTTCTTTCTAAAATCAGACTGATAGGTGAAAAAATTTCTATTATTTCCATAATCACCATCTCCCCCTGTACTAGTATTTTTAGACACTAATAAGTTAGTATAAGCTTGATTGCTACTATTGTTTGAAAAATTAAAAGCAAAATCGTTTACCCATTCACCGCCTACTGTGTCTAACTTTAGTTTGACCCTAATAGATTGATTCAGAAAATTATTGTTACCTCTATTATTTATACGAGATTGTAAATTGCCTGTATTTTTATTATTGGATATTTGATGTAAGAAAGACTCACTATTGGTGGTATTGTCAAATGTATTTTGACTCATTCTTCCATCATAGTTTAATTCCCATTTTTCTTTAATGGTTTTACCAAAACCATACCCCATATTCACTGAATGATTGGGTGATACTGCTTTTGCTTGTTGACTTAAAACTGAATCTAAAGAAAGAATCCTATCTGAATTAGTAATAGTATACCCATTATTATTACTATACTGCGCATTCACATAAGAACTTAATTTATCGTTATTATTATTTAAATTAAATCCAATGAATTGATTGCCATATTTCCCTTGCGCAAACCCTGTGTTTACAGATCCATTTACACCTAATTTAACCCCTTTCATTAAAACGATATTCACCAAACCACCGCCACCAGAAGCATCATATTTAGCAGAAGGCGTTCTTATCAGTTCTATTTTTTGAATGGAATTGGGTGGTAAACTTTTTAATAAAATAGCAATGTCCGAAGCACTCATTTTTAAATCGCGCCCATTGATTTGTACACCCGCTGGCGTCAACCCATTTAAGTAAATATTACCATCTTGATCAATAAAAATGCCGGGGACTTTTTCAACTGTTTCATAGGCATTGGTAGAACTTGCTGCTAAAGGTTCTGGGTCTACCACCGACTTATCATCTTCTTGACGAATCAATGGCTTGGAAGATTTTACCACCACTTCTTTCAATTGATTAGGATCTTCTGTAAGTTTTATAGCAATGATAGATTGTTCGCTAATTAAATATTCTTTGCTAAACTTCTTATACCCTATTGCCGATACTATAAATGTATAGGTATTTTTGGGTGCTATATTAATTTTAGCAAGCCCTATACTATCAGTGATGCTATTAATTAATTTAGTAGTGTCTGCTTTATTGGGAACAGTAATATTTGCATAACCCACTGGATTGTTTTTCGCGTCCAACACTTTAATTATAATAGGAAGTTGTTGCGCTAGGGTACTAAATGTAATAAGAATTGAAAAAGAAAATAGTATATAAACTTTATAAGACATCTATGTGGAGAATAGCGGGTTCGAACCGCTGACCTCTTGCATGCCATGCAAGCGCTCTACCAACTGAGCTAATTCCCCTGAAGGGTGCAAAACTAAGCTCAATTGGGTAAATAGCAAGGGGTAAAGGCTATAAATAAAGGCCCTGAGGCTACTGTTTTTCTTTAAAACCCAAACGAATGCTTTTCTATACCTTTTAGGCAATTTGATTCATGCGCAATGCAAACTGAAAAAACTTAATCCTTAATCAGCCTAACATACATACCCGATTTTGCAAAAGAATTTGCATAACTATAATCTGTCTCAACAAAAATAAAACTGGTACCAAATAAAAACCTGGCTCTATAGTTATGACTTGCGGGACTAGACCATGCATAATCATCCTTACACCAAAAGAATGATAAATTCCAATTAAATCCTATAAAATCAGGATATACACTCATTAATTGTCTAATTCCAGGCGATAAGGCACTAAAGCCGGAAGTATTTGTAGGATTTGCACTTCCATTATACATTATTCCATTTAAATTAGTCAAGGCCCCATTAATTGGATTATACGCTTTTATAATAAGATCGACTTCTGTTGTTGTAGGTAAATGCCAACCCAGAGGAGCTAGTCCTCTAGTATCATTAACAGCAAACCAATTATATATCTTACCCAAATATCCATAATTAACACTATCGTTATTATAATAAGTATAGGCACCTGTTGTCAAATTAGCCCAGGTGGCACTATCTGTAACCAAAGGAATCGGATCCCCATTTCTATAGTTAAACACATCTAAATTCCGAGCAGTCCATGTTTTTGTGCCTATTTGGACAGTTGTTCTTAACTGTTCGGTGGCCATATCAATTGCATAAAAATAAGAGGAGCCATCACCCAGCGTTTCTCCAACAATATTTCTTGCAAAAGGTCTGATATAATACTTTTTATTGGGCACCAAACTATTAATGACAAATTCTCCATTACTATTTTTGGTATTTACCCTAGTTTTTGCATTAAAAGAGCTATTGTCTGCAAAGTCAATACCGGATTCAATAATAGGCTCTCCTCCTGCATCCCCAACATTAACGGAAAAAGCTGCTTTGTTTACTACTATATAATTTGGATAAGTGGATACATTTAAAGGTGCACTGGTATTATTATTGGTAAAAAAAATCTTCTCAGGCCCATAAGCTGTTCCAATTTGGTTAGTAGCAAAGGACCTGATATAATATTTAGTATTTTTTGTTAAATTAAGTATCGTACTAGAAAGTGCAAATGAATCTTTCTTGAAACTACTACCTGGATACCAATTTTGGGAACTCCGATTCGAGGAACCAATGACAGGAGCAGCATTTGTTCCCCAACAAAATCCTCCATCATATCCACTATTTATACCATCATCACTAAATAATACATAACTAGTAGCATCAGCAGAGTGCCCCGTAATACTTTTAACACTTGTAGAGTCAAGAAGGGGCGTAGCTTTTGCAACATTCCCACCTATAATATTCTTCCAGCCCTGCCCATTATATACTTGCAGTTCTCCAGCAGCACCACAGTTTGTACACCATATAATACTTCCTGGATTCAAATTTTTTAAGGTGTCTCTATAATATTGTTGAATATTTAAAGTTGAGAAAAGGGAAGCTTGATTTTTAATTTTAGTATCCAAGGTATTAATTCTATTGGATAAACTTGTAGTATCAAAGCTTGGAATTTTTAACGCCATTTTTAAAGAATCTAATGTGCTCACACCGGTTCCACCAGCATTAACTGCTAAAGTACCTGATACATTTGCAGCATCGACCCCATTACTATAATAAGAAAAAGGCACATACTGCAGAGGTGTCGTTCCCATTGAAATAAAACTGGTTCCTCCTGCAGGGTCCATATCTACTTTTAAAAACTTATTGATTGTTTTCCAATTAATATTTGCATAAGTACCCATCGTTGTAAGGGTACCAGTATCTCCAATGACAACAGAAAAAATTCCTTGTGCATTTGTTGACACAACTCTTGTTTCAACATAATCTGGAGTGCTCGTATTAGTTCCTGTTAAAATTGAAAGCTTTAAACCTATTTTCTGGCTAGCCAGAATAGTTCCATTAGCACTTCTAGCCACTCCTTGGAAATTGATTCCCTGTGAAAAGCTCGTCTTGAATACAATTGTCAATAAACAAATAATAATTACTCTTGAAAATATTTTCATTATTATAATTTTATAATTTTAAATATGCCAGACTTTGCTTTACCTGATATTGGTTTGTAAATTACCTCTATATAATATTGACCAGTTGGGAAATTAGATAAATTAATCTGATTGAGCATAGAGCCAATATTTGTTAGTGATTGGCTGCGATACAATAACTTCGAACTCACATCCATTATTTGATATTGAATTTGCCCAATTCCTATTAAGTCGGTATAAATATTAGTGATTGTGTTGACGGGATTTGGAATAATTCTAATTTCATTTGTGCTAAACGGATTATTAATGTCCTCTATGCCCGTTATAATAGGAGGATTATTTTGTAAAAAACCACTATTTAAACTTACTCCATTTGCACTTACGAAATTCGTTATAGATATAGTCTCGCCAGTACTAACAGTTAATGAATAGCCAGCTTGAGTAGAAGTAAAGCCAGCTATATTAAGTGTAAATGGCGTAACAGACTGCGCTTTGGTATTAAAAATAATGCAACAAAGAAAAATAAATGAAATCAAAAGTCCCCTCATATTTAAATGATTTATACACTGCTGGGGGAGCAATAGATTATAACAAATCTAAATTAAAATTTGATACTATACTTATAGAATAAATTTTCAAATTGCTTGAAATTAAATCTCTCCCTTACCATCCAACCAAAGCTTTACCGCTTCGGTGGTAACAGATTTTGGTCTTTCTAATGGGAAACCTAAGGCTCTGTCCCAAGTTAAACTGGCTAGTACACCCAAGGCTCTACTTACTGCAAACAAAACGGTGTAAAATTCATATTCTACTATACCATAATGTACTAATAAGGCACCGCTATGAGCATCCACATTAGGCCAAGGATTTTTTACTTTACCAAGTGACTCTAATATGGGAGGCACGGTTTCATAAATTTTCCAAACCGTATTCACTAATTTATCGTCGGCTAAATGTTTTTTCCCAAATTCCATTTGTGCTGTAAAACGAGGATCGGTTTTTCTTAATACCGCATGTCCATAACCAGGTACCACTTTTCCTGCTGCTAAAGTTTTTTGAACGTATTCGGCAATTTGAGCAGCAGTTGGCTCATCGGTTCCAATGGCTTCTTGCATTTCAAAAATCCATTTAATCACTTCTTGATTGGCTAATCCATGCAAAGGACCTGCTAAACCATTCATACCTGCAGCATAACTTAAATAAGGATCGCTTAATGCAGAA
>CANHLZ010000115.1 GCA_947461595.1 Bacteroidota bacterium
AAATGCTGCCCCAATGATTTTTTTAGCGTGTATTGCATGAGGCAAAGTTAGGTTTTTGTGCGTACTTTTACAGCCTAATCAAATGGATATGAACCCAGACATCAGAAAACCAATTATAGGCTTTACCTGTGGCGATTTAAACGGTATTGGACTTGAATTAATCATCAAATCCTTGTCGGATAATCGTTTGCTAGATTTTATTGTGCCTGTGGTTTTTGCCAATAATAAATCTATTAATTTTTATAGAAAAGGCTTGCCAGAATATGCCATCAATTTTGCAGCGGTTACTGATCTTTCTAAATTGAATACGAAGCAAGTAAACTTAGTCAACTGCTGGGAAGAAGAAGTAGCCATTACCCCTGGCGAAATGTCTGAAGTTGGAGGAAAATATGCCTTGATATCTTTAGAAGCTGCAGTAGCTGCTTTAAAAAATAAACAAATTGATGGTATCGTTACCGCTCCTATTCATAAAAAAAATATTCAATCCCCTAATTTTAATTTTAGTGGACATACCCCCTATTTGCAACATGCATTTGGGAACACAGAAAATTTAATGTTACTCGTTGCAGAAAATTTAAGAATGGCCTTAGTCACCGAACATGTAACCATACAGGAAGTAGGCCAGCATATTACCAAAGATAAAATAAAACAAAAGCTAAGTATTTTAAATAACAGCTTGAAAAAAGATTTTGGAATAGATGCACCACGTATTGCAGTATTAGCTTTAAACCCACACGCAGGTGATGAAGGATTAATAGGAAAAGAAGAAATTGAAATTATAAAGCCAGCTATTAAAGAAAGTAAACAACAAATGTTGGTATACGGGCCTTACTCTGCTGATGCATTTTTTGCAAGAGGTGCGCACGAAAAGTTTGATGGTGTTCTAGCCATGTACCATGATCAAGGCTTAATACCCTTTAAATCATTGGCCTTTGGAGAAGGGGTCAATTTTACCGCAGGATTACCAATTGTAAGAACCAGTCCCGATCACGGAACCGCTTTTGATATTGCAGGAAAAAATAAAGCCGATGCAGGTTCTTTTACGGCGAGTATATTTGAATGTGCAAGAATTATTCATGCCCGTCAAGGTTATACCGATATGCGTTTGAATCCACTTAAGAAAATAAGCGCTAGAATGTTTGCTGGCGCCGTGGATGAAAGATTGTATGAGAACGAAGGCTAATTTAAGTTTCTTACTTTAATTTATTTGATTAATCAATAGGACAAGCTTTGATTAATTCTTCTAAAATGGGCCTACCCCAATGTGGCATTACCGTAAATTCATTATTTTGTTGATCTATGATACGCTTTGCTTGTCGCGCATTTGGCAATGCCGAATTACAACCTCCCCCAAATAATGCCGGCATCTTGTATTGTATATTGGCTTTTAAAATATAAGCCCTTGGATTATTTTTATTCAATGCCATTGCCTGTGCTAATGGCTTATTAATTTTAGCCTCATAAGCCTTCCACCTAAAAGTTGGATTTACAGACATTTTAGAAGTATACACTAAACTCTCCAAACATAAAACCTCATCACTATTATGTATAGCTTTGGTAATGGCCAACCACTTGATTGCTTCATCAGCAAGCTTGTCCGCATTTCCCATTTTTTTCATTGCCATTCTGGCTTTAATGATGCTTGCATAATAGGTAGGTAACCAAGCCGAAGGATCCTGCTTATACAATTCCTCCATTTTTGTAAATGTCAAATCATACTGCTCTTGAGTTTGAGATTTATCAAATAAAATGACTGCCGCCTCAAGGCTTTTGGAAAAAGTATTAGTTTGGGTTTGTGCTTTACCCTTATTCAGTATCGCGAAAAATACAAGTAGCAGAAATAAACTTCTCATCTTAAAAAATATTATTAGGTATGCCTTGATTAATGGTATACTTTGAATAAGTTATTTCGATAGTTCCTTTCTTGTTTTTCAAAGCCTTTTGCTTTGCCGAAGGATCTTCGTCTCCAAATTCCAAAGTAATTCCGTTCGGCAATTTATAATCTTTGGTGTTAAAACTAAAAATAATTTTACTAGCTAATCCCTGTTTGGCATATTCACCATATTGCATGTTAATTTCATAACTGCCATTTTCCTTAGTGGTAGTAGCTGTTTTATAGACCAAAGCTTCAACAGGGTCAATCCATAAAGTAGAGATAACCCAGTCTAAATTATCGTCAGTAGGGATTAGCTTTATTACTGTTACATTTTTACCATTGAGTATTTGCGTTCCTACTGGAAGTGTGGTATACTGCTTCGTGTTTAATAAAGTATTGATAGTAAGCGAAACACCTCCCCTAGGCAATAAAGAAATACCCCCTTCTTTTTTTACTTTTAATAAATTAGGCTTTTTAAAATACACTTTTACTTTTCCCAAAGAGGCTTTAATAAAAGAGACATCGGTCTTCATGACTCCTTCTGCTACATAATCATTCACCAAAGCTAATTTTTGAGCCACTTTCTCAATTAAGGGATCGGTTTGCGCCAACACATTTGCAGTAACAAATAAACATAGGAGAAATAAACTGCAAGCGAATAGTATAGTTGTAGATTTTTTCATGATAGACTTAACTAAGGATGTCCTTTTTCTTAATAATAATAATGGAAGCGCTTACAAATAAAATGATATGTAAAGATAATACGATCAATGAATTTTTAATTTTAGGTAAATTTAAAATACTTCCATGTATGGCTTCGTTGTTGGCATTTACTTGTATGTCAAAAAACTCCTTCCAGTTATTCATATGCGTGGTAAACAAATAAGGTTTAATGGCTGTAAACAAAGGAATATTTAAAGTACTTAAGATGGTAAAAAAAACAATCGCACTCATGGTGCCCACAATGGGTCCAATAGAGTTATTGGCCATGCTAGACATCAAAAAACCAAGGCTAGTCACCGTTAACAAAGAAAAGCTGGCAAATACAAAAGCACCTACATAGCGCCACAACACATCATTTTGCTCTATCAATACTACATAATTCGATTTCATTAAAAATAAATCGTCGGTACCAAACACCCACATGCTAACAAATAGTGCTAGAAAAGCCAACCAGATTAATAACAGAATAGTGTACACACTGGCTGCAATAAATTTAGCCAAAACCCATTGAGTTCTACTAAATGGAGTGCTGAATAACAAACGCAGGGTGCCTAAATTGGCTTCTCCCGAAATCATATCCGCGGCTATCAAGGCCACTAGCAAGGGTACATGTACTAATAACAATTGTAATAATATATAACAAATTAAATAGCCATTTAATACTTTGCCATCTACGGTTAAAGTATCGTTAATGTCCTTCATTAAAAAAGCAGCATAGGTATCGCCATCAATTTTTAATCCCAATTGAATCACCACAATCAGTGCTGCAATAGCGCCAAAGGCAATATAGGTTCTGGGGCGCCTAAATATTTTATACAATTCTACCTGAATCAGTGACCACATATTTAAGCGTTTGATGTGATTTGTAAAAAATAATCTTCCAATGAATTCTTGGTTTCAATACCCAGCAAGGAAACCCCTGCTTTTATAAGTGATTCATTGAGCAAGGGAATTTCATAAGTTGGTATTTTTAAAAATATACCTTCCTTTCTTGGCAATAAATAATTGCTAAAACTCCCTGCCACTATCACTTGTAGCGTACCTGCATCATTTAGTGTTTTTATTTGTACGATTCTCTTTTGCGGATCAAGCAACTCTTTCGTTACGCCTTCCACCATTTTCTTTCCATGATGTATAATTAATATTTGATTGGCTATTTGTTCAATTTCAGTAAGTAAATGCGAGGAGACAAACACTGTTTTTCCTTCTTCTATTGCTAATTTTTTTATCAATTCTCTTACATCAGCTATACCTTGTGGATCTAATCCATTGGTAGGTTCATCTAGTATGATTAAACTAGGATTGTGTACTAAAGCAATAGCGATCCCTAACCTTTGCTTCATGCCCAATGAAAATGTCTGCACTTTATCTTTCGAACGATTGGCCAATCCAACTTTCGCTAAGGTTTCATCAATGGCAGTAGCAGTTATTTGTCGCTTCCTCACTTTGGCAAACAACTGCAAATGTTCTTTGGCACTTAAATAAGGATACAAATCGGGACGCTCAATAATAGCACCTACCTGCTCTAAAATGGCTGCTCTATTTTTTTCTATAGATTGTCCGAATATTTCAATGTTCCCGCTGCTGGGGTGAATCAATGAAAGTAACATACGGATAGTGGTGCTTTTGCCTGACCCGTTTTGACCCAAAAAGCCAAAAACCTGCCCTGCTTGCACCTCAAAGCTTAGGTCATCCACCGCCTTCAGGCTGCCAAAATGCTTGCTAATATGTTTAACTTTAATAACCGACATACCCTAATAACAAAAAACCCCGAACATAGTTCGGGGTTTTACTATAAAATAGAGTTGACTATTATTTGTATTGAGGTATAATGCTATTGGCTAAATCTACCATTTGCTTTAACCCATCTTCTGGTAAATTTCCTTTTTTAAATTCAGCTAATACATTAGGCAATTTGTTGCTCATTTCTAATAAGAAATGGGCTTCGAATTCTTTTACCTTACGTACCGCTACCTCTTTCAATAATCCATTGGTACCTAAATAGATAATAGCTACTTGCTTCTCTACAGAGAATGGACTGTATTGCGCTTGCTTTAATATTTCCACGTTTCTTGCACCTTTGTCAATTACTGATTTAGTAGCCGCATCCAAGTCGCCACCAAATTTTGAGAAGGCTTCTAACTCGCGGTACAAAGCTTGATCCAATTTTAAAGTACCAGATACTTTTTTCATGGATTTGATTTGCGCGTTACCACCCACACGACTTACAGAAATACCTACGTTAATCGCTGGACGAATACCTGCGTTAAACAAGTTACCCTCTAAGAATATTTGTCCGTCGGTAATAGAAATTACGTTCGTAGGAATATAAGCAGAAACGTCACCCGCTTGTGTTTCAATAATTGGCAAGGCAGTTAAAGATCCACCACCTTTTACTAAATGCTTAATAGAAGCTGGTAAATCGTTCATGTCTTTAGCTACATCATCATTGGCAATTACTTTTGCAGCACGCTCTAATAAACGACTGTGCAAATAGAATACATCACCAGGATATGCTTCACGTCCTGGAGGGCGACGTAATAATAAAGAAACCTCACGATACGCCACGGCTTGCTTAGATAAATCGTCGTAAACAATTAATGCTGGACGACCTGTATCACGGAAGAACTCTCCAAT
>CANHLZ010000116.1 GCA_947461595.1 Bacteroidota bacterium
AATTCAGTGAATTAACTTCCATTTTGGTCGAGAGAGAAGGCAGGCCTGTTGCCCGCTCCTCAGCCTAATTAAAAACAAAACAGGATGCGATAAAAGTAGGCTGTGCCTTTTATTTAAGTTCCATTCAGCTAAGTAGTAAATTGGTTTGTGTTTTTCCTGTTTACCGCCGACAAGTAATAAAACAATAAGCATGTAGAAGATCAATGGTAACATTGTTTGGACAGGGGTTCGACTCCCCTCGACTCCACTTTAATTCGAAGCAAAAAGGCCCAGCAAAAACGTTGGGCCTTTTTGCTGTTTAACCATTTTTCAGCATCAAATTTCAAATAAACTTTATATATTTATAAAGCTTGAAAAATTACATTTTATGACTGATAAGTTAAACCCGAAAACAAGGCGATCCTTTATACAACAATTAAGTTTGTTGACTTTATTTGCGGGTAGTTCAATGAACTCATTCGCTGAAACTTTAGTTAAAAAAAGAAATTTTAAAATTGGAGCCTGCGATTGGAGCTTAGGAAAGGACTGTGATACTGGGGCCTTTGAGATTGCAAAAAAAATAGGACTGGATGGCCTCATGGTAAGTATGGGTTCTGAAAAAAATAATCTTCGTTTGAGAGAAACATCGGTACAGCAGGAGTATTTGCATTATGCTAAAACAACTGGGGTTGAAATTTCAAGTATAGCGTTGGGGGTATTTAATAGTGTGCCTTATAAATCGGATCCTCGGACAGAGCAATGGGTGTGGGATAGTATTGATGTGGCTCGTAATCTTTCAGCACCATTGGTATTGCTAGCCTTTTTCAATAACAATGATTTGCGCAATGATGCCAAGGGGAAACAAGAAGTGATTAGACGTTTAAAAAAAGTGGCACCCTACGCGGAAAAAAATGGCGTCATTTTAGGACTTGAATCTTACTTAAATGCGGATGAACAAATTGAAATCATCGATCAAGTAGGGTCGGAAAACGTTAAAATTTATTATGACTTTTGCAATGTTACCGATGCGGGTTTTGATACGGTCAAAGAGTTTACAAAATTGGGTAAGGATAGGATTTGCGAATTGCATATGAAAGAAAATGGCTTTTTATTGGGGGAGGGTGCCAATAATTGGAAGGCCATTGGGGAAGCGGTTCAGGAAACCAATTATATAGGAAATGGTTGGATGCAGATAGAGGGGGCCATTCCAAAGGCAGGAGATACTGTAAAAAGTTATCAGCAAAATTTACAATTTTTAAAAAATATTTTTTTAAAATAAAAAATAGAATAATTTATTTAACCTGACATTACTAATCATGTAAAGTTTCAATTTTTAGTAGGGCAATGCTACTAATGCTTAATTTCAATCAATGAAAAAAACGAAATATTCTTTTTTACTCGGCAGTATATCTTTTACTACTATGCTTTTTTTTACTGCATGTGAAACATCCACTTCTAATAATTCAACTGGGCTTTATTTAGCGGATGACTTAGAAGTAACCTTATGGGCGGAATCTCCGATGTTCTATAACCCTACCAATATGGATGTGGATTACAAAGGCAGACTATGGGTAACAGAAGCGGTCAATTATCGCAACTTCAACAATGATTCTACAAAGGCCTTACATCATCCAAAAGGAGATCGAATTATGATTCTTGAAGATACCAATCAGGATGGGAAAGCAGATAAGTCGAAGGTATTTGTGGAAGATAAGGATTTGATTTCGCCAGTGGGCATTGCGGTGATTGGAAATAAAGTAATTGTATCCTGTTCGCCCAATTTAATTATTTATACAGATACGAATGGTGATGACAAAGCAGATACCAAAGAAATTAGGTTAACTGGTTTTGGTGGCAAAGACCATGATCATTCACTACATGCTCTTACATCAGGGCCTGATGGCAATTGGTATTTTAATACGGGTAATGCTGGGCCGCATATGGTAACGGATAAAAGTGGCTGGAACTTGCGTTCTGGAAGTATATATACAGGAGGCTCTCCTTACAACAATAAAAATGAAGGAAATCGAAAAAGTGATGATGGTAAAGTATGGGTGGGTGGTTTAGCACTTCGCATCAATCCAGATGGGACTGGTTTAAAAGTAATGGGGCATAATTTTAGAAACTCCTACGAAGTAGTTACAGATTCTTATGGTAATCTTTGGCAAAATGACAATGACGACCAAGTAGTGACTTGTCGTACCACTTGGTTAATGGAAGGAGGTAATGCGGGTTATTTTAGTACCGATGGAACAAGATATTGGCAAGCAGACCAACGTCCGGGGCAGGAGATTTTTACAGCACATTGGCATCAAGAAGATCCAGGGGTAATGCCTGCAGGAGATAGGTCAGGTGCAGGTTCACCCACCGGTGTGGCTTTTTATGAATCGGATGCATTGGGTAAAAATTACAGAGGCATGTTGCTTAGTGCCGATGCAGGGCGCAATGTAATATTTGGTTATCATCCTTCGGTAACTGAGTCTGGATATAATTTAGGAACAAGACAAAATTTTATTACCTCTATTGCAGGGGACAATGAAACTTATGTGTGGAATGATACCCTTGAGAATAAGAAAAAAGAAAAATCTTTTCGTCCTTCGGATGTAACCATTGGAACAGATGGATCAATTTATATTGCTGATTGGTATGATCCAGTGGTGGGGGGTCATCAAATGAAAGATAGTATTGCTTATGGAAGAATTTTTAGAATCACCCCCAAAAATAAAAAACTCATTGCTCCGGTACTTGATTTTAATAGTATCCAAGGTCAATTAGAAGCTTTGAAAAATCCAGCAGTAAATGTGCGCAATATAGCTTTTGAAAAACTAAAACAACAAGGGGTTGCCGTGATAGAACCAGTAAAAAAATTACTTAAGGACGAGAATCCTTATGTAAGAGCGAGGGCTATCTGGTTATTAGCGCAGCTAGGGGCAGAGGGGAAAAAGGAAGTAGAAAAAGTGTTAATAGACAAAGATGAAAAAATTAGAGCCACTGCTTTTAAGTCTTTAAGACAGGTTAATCAAAATATACTTCCATTGGCGAAGCAACTTTCCACAGATCCTTCGGCTTTTGTGCGCAGAGAAGTTGCAGTGTCGCTAAGAGATTCTTCCTTTAATGTAAAAAAAGAAATACTGCTTACCATTGCTAGCAAGTATGATGGAAAAGATAGGTGGTATTTAGAAACATTGGGTACTGCTATGGACGCAGATGCGGATACTTGGTATAAAGAAATAATGAATTCATTTTACCCTAATCAAACAAATATCCCATTAAAATGGAGTAAACCCATGACCGATTTTGCTTGGAGACTACATTCGGTGAATTCGGTTAATGATATCACTCAAAGAGCAGCAGCTTCGAGCTTATCCTTAGAAGATAGAGCCCAAATGATTACAGCACTCGCTTTTATTTATGATAAAACCGCGGCCAATGCCATGTTACAATTAACTAATTCCCCATTGGCAGATGTAAAAGAACAATCTTTATATTGGTTGTCATTTAGGCAAAGTAATGATTGGTTTAAATTAGTAGACTGGTCCAAGATTAATGTAAATACTTCCTATCAACGAAAGTTGGCATTCATGAAAGCGAAGCTTCAACTTTTATTAGATAGTCGTCAACCGCTAGAAGATCATAAAAGAATCGCTAAGGAAATGGTATTGGATTCGGTTGGAGGACAAATGGTGATTGGATTAATGGCTGAAAATAAATTACCTATTGCTTTAATGCCCGTGGTGGCAGAAAACATATTTAATAACCCTGATTTAGGAGTAAGGGTGCAGGCAGGAAATTATGTGAAGCGAACTGGTACCGATAAAATATATTCGGTAAATAGCATTGCAAAATTAGTGGGAGATGCTACTGCAGGTAAAACTGTTTTTATTAACAATTGTAGTAGCTGTCATCTGGTTGAAATAATAGGCAATAGGATAGGACCTGAGCTTACTCAAATTGGAAAAAAGTTTGATAAAATAGCATTACTAGATGCCATGGTTAATCCAAGTGCTTCTATTGTATTTGGTTATGAGTCCTGGTTGGTGAATACCAAAGAAGGGGAATCGGTATTTGGATTTTTGATTTCAGAAAATAAACAATCTATAGTGATCAAAGATATTTCAGGAGTTCAACATGTTATTGCGCAGAATAAAATAAGTTCCAAGAAAAAGCAAGAAAAAAGTTTGATGCCTGAACCGATTACAACTGGACTCAATGAACAAAATCTGGCAGATATAGCCGCTTATTTGTTATCTATTAAACAAAGCCTTAACAAATAAATAAAGTTATTTAATTTTATGAAGTAGCCATTCGCCTACTTTTCCGCCTTGCTGTTGTCCGTTGGTAATAGCATCCATAAAGTGAATGCCGCCATAAAATCTGGAAATACCTGCTTCAGCTGCTGCTTTATTAAATGACTCAAAGTCTCTTGAAGGTAATCCGTATACTACTTCTACATTATCGGTGTATGAAAAATCATCCCCAAAATAATGGGTAAGAATTGCTGCAGAAGCGGAAGAAATAACGGAATGGCCGCTTAAATATTCTGGGAAGGGAGGGGTTTGTAATAAAGGCTCCCATTGGGGATCGATTAGTTTACGGATTGCTGTTTCGGGGCGAACACGATTGCTTCTGTATTTTTCATCCCAGCAAGTAATAAAGGCATCCATTAAGCCCATCGAAACTGAAGTATATATTTGTAAAGATTGCTCAAAATTTTTATTGGACTTGGCGCAAGCAATACCTGCAATACCCATCCAGTGTGCGCCCGGTGAAATTTTCTTTAAGCCATATTGAAGATGACCACCATTTTGTACAGCAAAGGGATTACAATCCCAAAAAGCAGCAATCAATCGATGATCCCCTGATAATTCTTTCCCTTCTTTATAAACTGCTTCTGTGAATTTATAAAAAGGAGAACTTATTTTAGGACTATAAGCTACGGGAGGGGCAGGTTTAAATTGACTGGAAGAATCTAAAGTAAATGGACGTACTGTTTTAAAATACGGTTCAACTGCTGCCATAAAAGCGGGTGGGGTGGGATACCAATAGCCTGCATCAGTGCGAGGTGTATACCTTGGTAGGTTACTAATTTTATTATAACCATCCGCTTTAGCATAGGCCAATATTTCATTACTGATG
>CANHLZ010000117.1 GCA_947461595.1 Bacteroidota bacterium
ATTAAGTATGGTAAGCCTTTTGTAAAAATGATTGAAAAATATGTGGAAGAAAATAATATAGAAAAACCCGACGATTTTGTAATGAAGTCTGTGGCGAATAAATTCAACCACAAAATTTACATCATTCAAAATGTAGATAAAAAAATTCCATTAGAAACCATTGCAAAAAATAAAGACCTTAAATTAGAAAATTTATTAGAAGAAATGGAAACCATTGCAGCCAGCGGCACTAAATTAAATTTAGATTATGCCATTGATGAATGGCTGGATGAATATGATCAGGCGGAAATTTTAGAATACTTCAAAAATTGTGAAACCTCTTCTCTTCAAATTGCACAAGAGGAATTAAGTGAGAACAACTATTCATGGGAGCAATTAAAAATTATGCGCATTAAATTCTTAAGCGTCGTAGGTAATTAAATTAGCGGGTATAATTACTATTCGCACTTAAATACGCATCCACTCTTTCCCCTACATTTTTCCTTATACTTAGGTAATATAAGTTGTAATCGACAAAATGGTAATCCTCACTTTTATATAAAAAGCTACCAAAAAAATGAGGCTTTGGTGTCCATAAAACACCTCCATGGTTAATAGCACCTACTACAAAGGGGGTTATTTTATTAAAATTATAAAGTACAGCCCCTGTGTTTTGGAACCGGTCTACTTTAGTTAAATTACTTGACCAAGAAAGAGGGTTGGTGACAATGGCTGTATATTTTTCATTAGCAACAAAATTACCTACATATCCTTCATGAAAAGTTCTCCAGGAGCAAATACATCCTGTTGCATTGGGTTTTTCGCAGGCTTTGAGTTTTGTATAAATTGCAGGGTCAACTGGCATACCCACTAAATAAGCCACTACTAATTTTTTACTCAAAGGTTTATCATCAAAAAACTCTTTTAATAATCGAATGGTATGGGTGGAGCCTTGACTATGAGAAGCAATAATAATGGGCCTTCCATTATTATAATGCTCCATATAATATTCAAAAGATTTCTTCACATCTTGATAGGCTATTTCAAAGGCGGCCAATGCATAACCAGTATCTACTTTATTATTAGGTGTATAAGATTTAATATGTGCTTGGCGGTACCTTGGTGCAAAAATTCTACCTGCTTCATTGAAGATGGAAGCTTGGTTAAGTATTACATAATAATCAGTTTTAAGATTGGTTTTGTAATCGTTTAAAGAAGCAGTCCATCCATAAGGTTTAGTGCTATCTAAATAAGTAGTAGGGTGCACAAAAAAAACATCTACATTGGAATTAGGAGTATAGCCGGCTTTTAAAGGAGCAGGTACACTATCTGAGGGGTCCTTCTTATCGGGATGAGCAGCCCAATACTGCATATTGCTATAATCAGGTAGGTCGGCATATATTTGTTTAGCATATTCGGGCTCCAATTTGGCGTAATTACTTTGAGCGCAGCTGCTCATTAGAACAATGATTAAAAGGGGTAAAAAATTGCGCATTAAGTTTAAGTTTTTCATGAGTTCGGATGCAAAGGTAAAGTAGCTTGTTTGAATTAGACATAGAGGAGGCTATTTTGTTTAAATAAAAACAGGGTATGCCTAAAAATTAATATTTTTAAGGAGCAATTCTAATTCACATTGAAATTATTACGCCATATCCCTTTTTTAACGGCTGTTTTTAAACACAGCTTGACCGCTTTTGGTGGTCCTCAAGTGCATTTAGGATTAATGCAGCATCGCTTTGTAGACAAACGTAAAGACATTAGCGCAGAGGAATTGATGGAGTACAATGCCTTTTGTCAATTACTTCCAGGCGCTTCTTCTACCCAAACCATTATTTTGGTAGCCCATAAAAGAGGCGGTACGCCCTTGGCTTTTATTACTTTATTGGTATGGATTTTACCTGCTACTTTATTAATGGCATTGGCAGCTATTTTATACAGCTACTTTGATCTAAAACAAGAGCTAAAAAGTTTAAGACTACTCCAACCCATGGCCATAGGATTTATAGCAAGTGCTACTATAATATTGTATCAAAAAGCAATCAATAGTAACATTACAAAAATCATTTTTATTTGTACTAGCTTAATTATTTTAGTAAGTTTTAAAAATCCATGGACCATTCCCATTGTAATTATTTTAGCTGGGATAGCCACTAATTTTAGTAAAAAAAGAATTCCCAATGATGGGAAAGCGCCTAAAGCGGTAAAGTGGGGGAGCTTAATGATTTTTAGTTTGCTTTTTATTATTGCAGGTTTTTTATCAGAGCAGGCTTCTAGAAATAACTGGCAAAATCGGAAAGTCTTTAATTTATTTGAAAATAATTATCGTTTTGGTAGTATGGTATTTGGTGGAGGAGATGTACTCATACCTATGATGTATGAACAATATGTAGCAAGACCTAATTCGGAACACATCAAAAAAAGTAAAAGGGAGGTTTTAAAAATTTCCAAGGAAGCCTTTTTGACCGGATCCGGTATGGTGCGTGCAATGCCTGGTCCTGTTTTTTCAGTGGCTAGTTTTACCAGCGCCTTATTGTTAAAAGATGAAGGCCTATTTAGGCAATTTACGGGCGCTTTCCTTGGCAGCTTAGGTATTTTTTTACCTAGCTTTTTTATGGTTTTATTTTTTTTCCCGATATGGCAAAACTTAAAAAAGTATGCCATTTTTTATAGGTCTTTAGAAGGTATATATGCAGCGGTGGTAGGCATTATGCTGGGGGCTATGTTGTATTTTATTAAGGATATCGCAATGGAAATAAACCAATTAAGTAGTTTCACTTTAATGAGTTATTTATTTGTGTTTGTAGGAAGTACTTATCTCATTTATTTGCACAAAATCGCATCACAGTGGGTTGTTCTAATGACCATTGCTTTAGGTTTTTTAACTACTTTACTATAAGTATAGTTTTCCAAAAGGTAAAAACCTGTTAATTGTCTTAAGTTCCAGTTAAATTTAATCTAAGCTTTCTTAATATTGCACTCGACATGAATCAAAAGCGCTACTTGATTTTATTTTTTTTAATTATTATGTTTTCCAAGACGAAGGCGCAAAACATAATGGTAAGTGGTGTAGTTTTTGATATTTCAGGAAGACGACCCATTGAATCGGTAATTGTTTTTAGTAATAACAATCATACTTTTACCGATTCGCTCGGCAGGTACAGTATCACCGTAAAATCCAAGGATTCTATTTGGTTTTCTTTATTTGGCAAAAACACACATAAATATCCATTGGATACGGTAGAAGACCTGCGTAATTTTAATGTGATGATTCATGTGACCGGTTTTGATTTGCCAGAAGTAAGTGTTAGAAATAGCTATTATAAACTCGACTCCATTCAAAATAGAAATGACTATGCTCAATTTTTTAATTATCGTCCTCCAGGAATTAAATTAGGTGGGGGTAATCAACAATTATTAGGCCCCAGTGGATTAACCATTGGGTTGGATTTAGATGAAATTATTAATATGTTTCGTGTGAAACGAAATCGAAATTTACAATTTCTTCAAACAAGACTTTTAAAACAGGAACAAGAGAAGTATGTCCAATATCGATTTACCAAGCGGTTTGTAATCAAATTAACTCGCTTGGAAGGGGAGGAATTGGATCGATTTATGAATTATTGCAGGCCTTCCTATGAAGTGCTAGGTTTATTGAACGACCTTGAGCTGGGCTATTATATAGAAAAAAAATACCTAGCCTTTAAAGGCCTAAATTAATTTACCCTTAAGGCATTGGCCGTTCATCTATAATATTTCCTTAAAAACTATATTTTGGTTATCTTCAAGCCCTAAAATTTAGCGTTTTGAGAAAAATATCAATTTTAGCTATCGCTTGCACTTTTATAGCATTTGGCTGTAAAAACAAGCCTAAAGCTTTCGATAAGTTCAATGCCAATGCTCCTGTTACAGTGGATATTGCCATAGCGGCCAACCAACTAGTGGACAAAGTGGTAGAAGTGAATGGGTCAGTAGCAGCCACCGATTTTGTGGAATTGCATCCTGAAACCAATGGTCGTGTGGTATTTTTACAAATACCAGAAGGAAAAACAGTACAAGCAGGTACAGTACTAACAAAATTGAATGATGCTGATTTGCAAGCGCAATTGGAAAAAATCAAAGTCCAATTAGAACTAGCGAATATTAATGAGCAAAGGAATTTACAATTGTTGAAAGTGAAAGGCATCAATCAAAGTGATTACGATGTTTCATTACAACAAGTAAAAAGTGCTAAAGCCGATTTAGCGTATACTCAATCCTTAATTGATAAGACCATAGTAAAAGCGCCTTTTACGGGTCAAATTGGCTTGAGGCAAATTAGCTTAGGGGCATTTATTAATACAGCTACTACCATTGCAACATTGCAAAAAACAGATCATTTAAATATTGACTTTACCTTACCTGAAATGTATGGGCACTATGTAAAAGTGGGTAAAAGAATTAAATTAGAAGGTATTAGTGAATCCAATCAGCAATTTACTGCAACCATTACAGCTATTGAGCCTCAAATTATAGCAACCACTAGAAACATTAAAGTCCGTGCGACATTGCAAGGTAAAATGTTGCCTGGTGCTTATGTAAAAGTTTACTTAAGTGATAATGTTCAAAAGCCTTCTATTTTAGTGCCTGCGAATGTGCTTATTCCAGAATCTAAAAACAAACAAATAGTATTGGTTAAAAATGGTATTGCTGCACTTGTAGAAGTCCAAACAGGTTATCGTACAGCTACTTCAGTGGAAATTACAAAGGGAGTAAATATCGGAGACTCTATAGTGGTAGCCGGTATGTTGTTTGTAAGAGATGGCAATAAAATTAAAGTAGGTAAAACGTATTCTATTCTTGCTATTGCAAAGTAGCTCCAATTAAATAGTATTATTAGATGAATATATCTGAACTTTCTCTTAAACGTCCGGTACTTGCCACCGTAATGAATATTGCTATTGTAATATTTGGTTTGGTAGGATTTTCTTTTTTAGCATTAAGGGAATATCCCGCTATCGATCCTCCTATAGTGAATGTAAGGACTTCTTATACTGGAGCCAATTCAGAAGTAATTCAAAGCCAAATTACCGAGCCACTTGAAAAATCTATTAATGGAATTCCAGGAATTAGAACC
>CANHLZ010000118.1 GCA_947461595.1 Bacteroidota bacterium
AAGTCCATAGCAATTTCTTGAGTAAAAAAGTTAAATAATCCCATTGTGCATCAGTATTTGAATAGTTCAGATTGAATGAAGCAAAATTCATCTAAAATCCTTACACTACAAAGCTTTTTACAAATGAATCAACAATTTTTTTTAAAACATTTTAGGGAAACTCGTAACCAATATCTTTTCTAAAATACATTCCTTCAAATTGAATGTTGGACAAGGCCTTTTGTGCATTGATTACTGCATTTTTTAGGGTATTTCCAGAGGAGGTAACGGTTAAAACTCGGCCCCCTTTTGTTACTATTAAATTTTCTTGAAAGCCTGTACCAGCTTGAAATACATGAATTTCAGGCAAGGCAGCGGCTAGCTCAATTCCAGTAATTGGAATGTTTTTTTGATAGCTACCAGGATACCCGCCACTTACTGCCATCACTGTCGCAAAAGCATTGTCATTGTATTGAATATTAACGTCTTCTAAAGTGCCATTATCGGTAGCGGCTAAAAGACTTACCAAATCGGTTTGTAAACGAGGTAGAATTACTTCTGTTTCTGGGTCACCCAAGCGGCAATTGTACTCAATAACATAAGGGTTGCCTCCGCAATTCATTAAACCAAAAAATACAAAGCCTTTATAGACAAGGCCTTCTTCTTTAATTCCTTTGATCGTAGGTGCAATGATGGTTGCTTCTACTTTTTGCATAAATGGCGCATCCATAAAAGGCACAGGGCTTACACAACCCATTCCTCCGGTATTCAATCCAGTATCGCCTTCTCCAATTCTTTTATAATCCTTGGCGTGTCCAATGATTTGATAATGATGACCGTCTGTTAGTGCAAATACACTTACCTCAATTCCTTCTAAAAACTGTTCTATGACTACTTTTGAGCTAGCTTCTCCAAATTGTTTGTCTTGCAACATTTCTTTAAAACTAGTTAGGGCTTCCTGGCGGGTCATTGCAATGATAACACCTTTACCAGCCGCCAACCCGTCTGCTTTTAAGACAATTGGAAGGGGGTGCGCCTTGATATAGATAAGCCCTTCTTCGTAATTTTCGATGGTAAACTCTGCATACGCTGCGGTAGGAATTTGATGCCTTTGCATAAAGTGTTTGCTAAAGGCTTTGCTCCCTTCTAATTGTGCTGCATTGGCCGAAGGTCCAATCACATTAATGGAAGCAGTAGCCGGATCTTCATTAAAAAAATCATAGATCCCATTGACTAAGGGCTCTTCTGGACCCACAACAATCAGCTCAATATTTTTCTCAATAGCTAGCGCTTTCAGGCCTTTAAAATTATTGACAGAAATTGGAACATTGATCCCAAATTCGGCAGTGCCAGGGTTTCCAGGAGCTATATAGATATCGCTTGATTGATGACTTTGTGCCATTTTCCAAGCCAATGTGTGTTCTCTGCCACCACTTCCAATGATCAGAATATTCATATAGTAAGGTTTGAAGCACGAAAGTAAAATTTATTGAATGGATTTTATTAATTTGAGTCAATTAAATAAACACAGCTTATGTCTTCCATTGCACAAAAACACCCCAAAGGCTTATATGTATTGTTTGCTACAGAGATGTGGGAGCGTTTTAACTATTATGGAATGCGGGCCATATTGGTGTTATTTTTAACCAAAGCCTTGCTATTTGACAAAGTTTTTGCTTCACAAGTGTATGGTAGTTATACTGGTTTGATTTATTTAACCCCCCTTTTAGGTGGATATATTGCCGATAGGTACTGGGGCAATAATCGATCAATTATTGCAGGAGGATTGGTCATGGCTTTGGGAGAGTTTGTCTTGTTTTTTTGTGGACATTTTTATGAAAATGGGGCAGTAGCCATGCCTTTATTTTATATAGGATTGGGATGTATGATTGCTGGGAATGGTTTTTTTAAGCCTAATATTTCTAGTATGGTAGGGCAATTGTATCGTAAAGGGGATGCTAAAATTGACGCTTCCTACACCATTTTTTATATGGGCATTAATACCGGCGGAGCACTTGGCCCTGCTATTTGTGGTTTAGTAGGAGATACTGGAAAGTCGGGCGATTTTAAATGGGCTTTTTTTGCAGGTGGTGTTGCCATGCTATTAAGTGTAATTACGCAAATGATATTTCAGAAAAAATATTTAGTCAATCCTGATGGAGAAGCCATTGGCCTGGCACCAAAAGATGCTCCTAAATTTTTTCAAAAAATACCTGTGATGGTGGGCTTTTTATTTTTACTTTCCTTATTGACTATTGTTTTAGTATATATAGATATTCAAGTGGTTAGCTATTTGTTCTGGTTATTATTAGCTTGTATTCTTTTAATTTCTTTTATTATATTCTCCGACAAATCATTAGATATTATTGAAAAGAAAAAGGTAGCGGTGTTATTTACTGTTTCCTTTTTTGTCATCTTTTTTTGGAGTGCCTTTGAACAAGCAGGTGCCTCACTTACTTATTTTGCTTCAGAAAACACACAGCGTGATTTAGGATTTTATGAAGTGCCCGCAAGCTTTTTTCAAATACTCAATTCCTTATTTGTAGTGACACTTGCTCCACTCGTTGCCTGGATATGGGTAAAATTAGGAAAGAGAGAACCTTCCTCCCCTTTTAAAATGGCCATGGGATTAATGTTATTAGCTATTGGTTATTTATGGATTGCTACTGGTGTGAATGGGGTGGGAGCTGGGGTTAAAGTGAGTATGATTTGGTTAATTGGAATGTACATGATGCACACTTTTGGAGAATTGTGTTTATCGCCTATTGGACTGGCTATTTTCAATAAGTTAGCCCCTATTAAATTTGCCTCTTTATTAATGGCCGTATGGTTTACAGCCAATGCATTTGCTAATAAATTAGCAGGCGTATTTAGTGCCTTGTATCCAGAAAATGGAAAGATTACTTCCTTTGCTGGTTATCAAATTTCCAACCTGCATGAATTTTTTATGTTCTTTGTTTTTATGGCAGGAGCCGCTTCCATTATTTTATTCTTTATATCGAACAAGTTGAAAAACCTAATGACGCAGTAGTATTTTATATTGACTTAATTAAAAGTTACAATACGCCTTTAACTATTTCTTCTACAACAGCAGGGTCAAGCAGCGTTGAAGTATCTCCTAAATTTTTCAATTCACCTTCGGCTACTTTGCGAAGTATGCGTCGCATTATTTTTCCAGAACGTGTTTTAGGAAGTCCAGATACAAATTGAATTTTATCAGGTTTGGCAATCGGTCCAATAATTCTGGTGACCGTTTGTAAAATATCTTTTCTAATCATTTCGGGTGAGCCATGCGTGTCTTGGCCATGTGAACCTGTATAAATTACATACGCGTAAATGCCTTGTCCTTTTATATCATGCGGATAACCTACCACCGCGCTTTCTACCACACCCGCATGCATGTTAATCGCATTCTCTACTTCGGCAGTACCAATTCTATGGCCACTTACATTTAATACATCATCCACACGCCCCGTAATTCTTATTTGCCCCAATTCATTTTTTAAAGCACCGTCTCCAGTAAAATATAAATTAGGATAAGTAGCAAAATAATTGGTTCTGCATCTTTCATGATCTCCATAGGTAGTTCTTATCGTGGCTGGCCAAGGTTTTGTGATACATAAATTACCGCGGTATAATCCATCCTCCAAAGTAGTTACTTCATTTCCTTTATCATCGACTAAAATGGTGGCTACACCAGGCATTGGATAAGTGGCCCAACCAGGTTTACCTGGTGTGATGCCTGCCATATTAGAAAGCATGATGCCCCCTGTTTCTGTTTGCCACCAAGTGTCAACAATCGGACATTTTTTCTTACCTATATTTTCATCATACCAATGCCATGCTTCTTCATTAATAGGTTCGCCTACTGTGCCTAATACTTTCAAGCTACTTAGATCATGGCCTTGAACAGGCCCTAAACCAAAGCCCATTAAAGATCTAATGGCAGTAGGAGCTGTATATAAAATGTTTACTTTGAATTTATCAACGATGTCCCAAAATCTTCCTGCATCAGGGAAAGTAGGAATCCCTTCAAACATTAAAGAGGTTCCACCAGCGCTTAATGGGGCATAGACAATATAACTATGTCCTGTAATCCAACCAATATCTGCAGTGCAGAAAAAAAGATCGTTGGGTTGATATTGAAAAACATTTACAAAAGTATAATTCGTATACACCATATAACCTGCTGTACTATGCACCACTCCTTTGGGTTTGCCAGTAGAACCAGAAGTGTATAATATAAATAATGGATCTTCTGCATCCATTTCTTCCGCATCAATATGAGTAATGCCTTGCAATTTTACTTTTTTAATTTCATCTTCCCACCAAACATCTCGCCCATTAATCATAGAAACAGCAGTACTTGTTCTTGTATAAACAATTACTCGCTGTATGGTTTTATTTCCAATGAGTGCATCATCAATCACCGATTTTAATGGAATGTCTTTAGCGCCTCTGTAGGCGCCATCGCAAGTAATAATAAATTCGGCTTTGGCATCTTCTAATCTATCTGAAATACTTTGTGCCGAAAAACCTCCAAAAATTACACTATGTATGGCTCCAATGCGGGCGCAGGCTAATACTGCAATGGCGAGCTCTGGAATCATACCCATATAAATACAAACGCGATCTCCTTTTTGAACACCATTATTAAGGAGCACTTGCGCAAATTGACAAACTTTTAAATGTAATTTCTTATAAGTAATAATGCGATGATGTTCTGAAGGGTCATTGGGTTCCCAAATGATTGCCGGCTTGTCACCATTTTTTGCCAAGTGCCTATCGATACAATTTTCGGTAATATTCAATTTTGCTCCTTTGAACCATTCTACTTTGGGTTCGGTAAAATTCCATTCTAAAACAGTATCCCATTTTTTACGCCAAGTAAAATTTTCGGCAATTTCATTCCAAAATTTTTCCGGATGGTCGATACTATTTTTATAAGCTTCCTGATAAGCTTCTAAGGTTTTAATTTGATAAGGGTAGCTCATAACCATTGGTTGAATAAATAATGATTACCAAATTTACATTTTTCAGTTTAAATATTTAACTTGAATACTCACTTGCAAACAAATT
>CANHLZ010000119.1 GCA_947461595.1 Bacteroidota bacterium
GCTTATTTGGTACGCCAATATTCCTGAAGAAACTGTTTACTTTAAGCACCGTGTGCAAGGAGCATACAAACCAATTTTCTTCTTAAACTTATTTATCAATTTCCTTTGTCCATTAATCATATTAATGAAGCGCTCTGCCAAACGTAATTTTACTTTGATGGCGTTTATGGCAGTGCTTATTTTATTTGGTCACTGGATAGATTTTTACCAAATGGTGATGGGTAGCTTAATGAAAGAGCACGTGAGTTTGGGTTGGTTTGATTTTGGTATATTATCTTTCTTTGTAGGTTTGATGATTTTAATGGTGGCGCGTTCTATGGCAAGCAAGCCTTTGATTGCGAAGTACCACCCATTCCTTAAAGAAAGTATCATTCATCAAGTATAATTATTGATTTAGAAAAAACGAACTATGAGTTTATATTTATCCGTTGCAATTATCGTCCTCATTTTTGTGGTAATTTTTCAAATTGCCAAAGCAAGTGAATACGTATCTATTTTAAAAGGCGAAGAAGCCAGCCGTCAACAAAACAACAAAATCAATGGATTTTTGATGGTTGCTTTTTTAGTATTAGGCTTTGTAGGTATTTATGTTTGCAATAAAGTCTATTATGGCAAAACCCAGATGGCACAAGGCGCTGCAAGTATTCAAGGGGAAAAAGTAGATGAAATGCTTTTTGTCACTTTAATTATTACAGGTATTGTTTTTGTGATTACCCAAGTGTTGTTATTTTGGTTTGCTTATAAATACCAAGAAGATAAAAATCGTAAAGTTTTCTTTTTTGCACATAGTACTAAATTAGAATTAATTTGGACCGCTATTCCTGCCATTGCACTAACTGTACTTGTGGTGTTTGGTTTACGTAACTGGTTCTTCTTTACAGGCGAGCCTCCTAAAAATGCCATGGTAGTAGAAGTAACTGGAAAACAATTTGGTTGGATTTTCCGCTACCCAGGTAAGGATGCCATCTTTGGTAAAAAATATTATAAGAACATTGATCCTGCTACCAATTCGGTGGGGATTATTTGGGATGATAAATATGCACAAGACGATATTTTAATGGAACAAACCATGTATGTGGTTAAAGGGACACCTATAAAATTAATTCTTGGCTCAAGAGATGTGATTCATGATGTGGGGTTAACTCATTTCCGTTTAAAAATGGACGCCGTTCCTGGTATTCCTACTACGATGTGGTTTACACCAATCTATACCACTAAAGAAATGCGTGAGAAAACAGGCAATCCTAATTTCAGTTATGAAATTTCTTGTGATCAAATGTGTGGCAATGGCCACTACTCTATGAAAGGAATTATAGAAGTGGTAGACCAAGAAGAATATGATTTGTGGATGGCGAAACAAAAACCACAATACTTCACTGCCTTCCCGGAGAAAGATCCGAGCTCAGTTCCGGTAGCAGCGAAGGTAGATAGCACCACAAAGGCCACTACAGCAAAAATGTAAAATAGTTTCTTAAGTATAAAAATCACTTAAGATTTTAAAATAGAAAGATTAAAATTATTAAATAAAAGGTATGAGTCACGAAGCAGCATTACATAATCATGAAGGTCACGGACATGATGATCATGGTCATCACGAACATCATGATACTTTCTTAACTAAATATGTATTTAGTCAAGACCACAAAATGATCGCGAAGCAATTCTTGATCACCGGTATGGTTTGGGCTGTACTAGGTGGTTTAATGAGCGTACTTTTCCGATTGCAATTAGGATATCCTGATGCTAGTTTTCCTTGGTTAGAATCTATCTTAGGTAAATGGGCAAAGGGCGGACAAATTACACCCGAAGCGTATTATGCTTTGGTAACTACACACGGAACAGTATTAGTATTCTTTGTATTAACTGCTGGCTTATCGGGTACTTTTGCCAACTTCTTAATTCCGCTTCAAATTGGTGCACGCGATATGGCGTCTCCTTTTTTAAATATGTTAAGCTATTGGTTCTTCTTTACTGCTAGTATCGTAATGTTATCTTCTTTATTTGTAGAAACAGGACCATTTAGTGGTGGTTGGACGGCTTACCCTCCATTGTCTGCATTGCATGATGCATCACCTGGTTCTAAAACAGGAATGGACTTATGGATTATTGCGATGGCCTTATTCGTTGTTTCTTCTTTATTAGGCGGTTTGAATTATATCGCTACTATTTTAAATATGCGTACCAAAGGAATGAGCATGACGCGCTTGCCTTTAACTATTTGGGCTTTATTTTTTACGGCAGTATTAGGCGTATTGTCTTTCCCAGTATTATTATCTGGTATGATCTTATTAATTTTTGATAGAAACTTCGGTACTAGTTTTTATCTATCTGATATTTATGTAAATGGTGTAGGCGCATTATCTAACGAAGGCGGTTCTGCTATTTTATTCCAACACTTATTCTGGTTCTTAGGTCACCCCGAGGTTTACATTATATTATTACCTGCCATGGGGATGGTTTCTGAAATCATGTCAGTGAATTCACGCAAACCCATCTTTGGTTATATGGCCATGTTAGGTTCCTTATTTGCAATTGCTATTTTAGCCTTCTTAGTTTGGGCACACCATATGTTCGTTACGGGATTAAATCCTTTCTTAGGATCGGTGTTTGTACTTTTAACTTTATTAATTGCGGTACCTTCTGCTATTAAAGTATTTAACTGGTTAACTACTTTGTGGAGAGGGAATGTTCGTTTCACACCAGCTATGTTATTTGCTATTGGCTTTGTAAGCTTATTTATCTCTGGTGGTTTAACAGGTATTTGGTTGGGTAATGCTGCTTTAGATATTTATTTACACGATAGTTATTTTGTGGTGGCGCATTTCCATATTGTAATGGGTGTAGCAAGTATGTTTGGCATGTTTGCCGGCGTTTACCATTGGTTTCCTAAAATGTATGGACGCTATTTAAATAATTCATTAGGGTATATTCACTTTTGGATTACGATGGCAGGCGCTTATTTAATTTTCTGGCCAATGCATTATCAAGGTTTAGCGGGTATGCCGCGTCGTTATTTTGATTTTAGTATTTGGGAGAGCTTTAAACAATTTGCCGAATTAAATCGTTTCATTAGCACCATAGCGATGATTGTTTTTGCTACTCAAATCTTATTCTTAATCAATTTCTTCTACTCCATATTCAAAGGGCGCAAAGTGACTGTATTAAATCCTTGGGAAGCTAATACTTTAGAGTGGACTACACCTATTCGTCCTGGACATGGTAACTGGCCTGGTGAAATACCAGAAGTACATCGTTGGCCTTATGATTACGGTAAAGATGGGCATGATTTCATTCCACAAACTACACCAGTGGGCGAGAATGAAACAGGCACACACTAGTTTAAAATATTCAGTTATACAATGCCCTGATTTCAGGGCATTGTAATTTTTAAAAAAAGTTCTCTTTGAAACAAACACTTACTAATTACGCACAGTTAATGAAATTCACCCTAAGTTTTACGGTGGTATTTACTTGTGTAATTTGTTATATGTTGGCGCCTAAAGTGATGGCCTATGATTGGTCCATGATTTTACTTCTAACTTTTGCGGGTTTATGTATTACAGGAAGTGCTAATGCGATTAACCAAGCAGTAGAGAAAGATACCGATGCGCTAATGAAGCGTACAGCGAATCGTCCAGTGGCTTCGGGACGTATGACGCAACAAACCGCTTATAATTTTGCCATTATAACAGGTATTTTGGGGGTGGCTATTATGTGGAAATATTTTAATTTTTCTTCGGCACTACTTTCTGCTTTTAGTTTATTCTTATATGCATTTATTTATACGCCGCTAAAAAAAATAAATTCAATCGCAGTTTTAGTAGGTGCTTTTCCTGGGGCGCTTCCTTGTTTGATTGGATGGGTAGCAGGCAATGATGATTTTGCTTATGCAGGCTGGGCTTTATTTTTAATTCAATTTTTATGGCAGTTCCCACATTTTTGGGCCATTGCTTGGGTTTCTCATACCGATTATTCTAGAGTAGGTTTTAAATTATTACCTGCTAAAGAAGGCCCAACACGTTTCACAGCATTGCAATCTATTATGTATGCAGTCTTAATGATTCCTATTGGTTTCTTACCTTATTATTTAAACCTAACAGGCGAAGTGAGTAAGTGGATTTTACTGGTAGCTAATATTTTTATGGTAGTACAATGTGTGAGACTGTATCAAAACATGGGTGTGCCTGCAGCAAGAAGAGTGATGTTTAGCAGTTATATTTATTTACCTATTGTATACTTAGCGTTACTCGCAGATAAATTATAAAATTTAAATTATGGCAACAGATTTAAAAACAGGCGCTGAAAAAACTAAAATGCATCCTTACAAAATGGTCCTTTATACAGGACTTGGTAGTATCGTAATGATGTTTGCTGGTTTGACCAGTGCTTATGTTGTAAAAAAGAGCCAGGCCAACTGGTTAGATTTTGAGCTACCCAATGTGTTTCTCATTTCCACTTTTGTTATTTTAATCAGCAGTTTCACCGTTCAAATGGCTGTGAAAAAGGCCAAAGAAGGTCTTCAAAACCCATACCGCGGATTTTTGAGCGTTACTGCTATTTTAGGGGTCGTATTTATGATTTTACAGCTTCAAGGTTTCATGGCTTTACAGAGTAATAATATTGCTTTAACGGGTCCAAGAAGCAACTCAGCTGCCTCTTTTTTGTTTGTTATAACCCTTTTACACCTTTTGCACGTTTTGGGTGGGGTATTAGCACTTATTGGAGTGTCATTTAAGTCTTACACGGCCAAAAACAACCTAGAAAATACCTTGCCAGTAGAATTGCTATCAACTTACTGGCATTTTGTAGATATACTTTGGATTTACCTTTTCGTCTTCCTTCATTGGATTGGGTAAAGGGCCTAATTTGTTAAAGATAAATACAAAAAAAGCAGGTTTTTTGATACGAATATCCTTGATAGCCAATATTTTTGCACTGAAATAGAAATTGAACATGTCAACAACAACAACCGCTTCGCCAAATGAAGCAAAATTGTGGGGAGGA
>CANHLZ010000120.1 GCA_947461595.1 Bacteroidota bacterium
CCCTATTATTCGTAGGGGGTGCAAAGGTAGGCACATTTATGTTGATAGCCAAACTTTATAATGAAATTTATAATAAATAATCATAAATAAAATAGGCCACATAATTTCGAAGAACTACTCATTTTTAAAGAGGGACGGCAAAGATACAGCTGATATTTAGTTCCACCAATTATTGGTGAAAGTATTTTAAAGTTTTTTGGACTTTATTTTGCTGAAAATATACCTCAGAGAACAATCCGATTCGCAACCTTTTATCGCTAACGGGCGGCAAAGATAAGGAGACACAGCTACTGACCAAATATATTGGTTATTATTTTGAATGTTTTTCATTCAAATCGTTCAAAACCTGTGAATTATGTAGCGAAAGCGTTGCCAGTATTGGCTTTTAGCTAGCCCAGTTTTTTTAAATAATTAGGGTATTTTATGGCCGATAAATACAATCCATGGGCAGGGGTAGAGAAATCCACCAAATGTTCATTCTTGGCCAAGACAATTTCATGCCATCTTTCAAGGCTTATTTGACCACGTCCAACCTGTAATAAAGTGCCCACTAAACCTCTAATCATCCCTCTCAAAAACCGATTGGAAGTAATATTAAATGAAAATCCATCTGCTGTTTCCTCCCAATGAGCACTTGTAATAGCGCAATCAAAGGTATTTACCTGCGTTTTTTTCTTTGAAAAACTTTCAAAATCAGTATACTTTAATAAGGAATTGGTAGCAGTTTGCATCAGTTCTCTATCTAATGGGAATGGATAATACCAGGACCGCCCTTCTAAAAAAGGATTTTTTTGAGTATGCAATTGATATATATAAGATCTCGAAGTGGCATCAAAACGAGCATGGGCTTCATTTGGAACTGCATACATATTTTTGATAACAATGCTGCTTGGCAACATAGCATTATAATTATACAATTGCTTTTCCTCTATTTTGAAGTCGGTATCAAAATGAAAAAAATTTTGCAAAGCATGCACACCCGCATCGGTTCTGGAAGCTCCGGTTAAAGGAACAGCCGTTCTGAAAAAGGTTTCAAAAACTTTTTCCACTTCTCCCTGTATGGTTTCACAATTGCTTTGAATTTGAAAACCTCCAAATAAAGCACCATCATAACTTACTTCAATAAAATACCTTGCCATCCTTTCTAATTGAGCCACTAAGCTAGTTATTTTTTTCAAGTTTAATTTTAACGCATCATTTGACTGGGCTTTATTAACTTTACCAAGCCTGTTTTGGTATAGCATAACTTCTCTATAAACCAGCATAGGTCATCATTTAAGACTTAATTTTTTATACATGAATAAAATATTTACACTTTTTTTTATCGCTACCTTTTCACAGCTTACTGTTTTGGCGCAAGATGTAAAAGAAGATACGAGTTGGAAAAACATTTACAGATCTTTCGCTGCAAAAGAAAATGATTTAGTACATACTAAATTGGTTGCAAGTTTTAACTATGACCAATCCTCCCTTAATGGTGAAACCTGGATTCAATTACATCCTCATTTTTATGCTGTCAATACGGTGACCTTAGACGCAAAAGCAATGGACATTCATCAAGTAAGTTTGGTGATAAATAATAAATCTATTCCACTTCGCTATCAATATGATAGCATGCAATTGTTTATACAATTAGATAAAACCTATAAAGCTTCGGAAACCTACACCCTTTACATTAAATATACTGCAAGGCCTAATAGCTATAGTGGGAAGGGAAGCGCTGCCATTACAAATGCAAAAGGACTTTACTTTATTAATCCGTCTGGCAAAGACAGTACTAAACCCACTCAAATTTGGACACAGGGCCAAACAGAAGGCACTTCGGTTTGGTTACCTACTATCGACAAGCCTAATCAAAAAAGTACGCAAGAATTTCAATTAACGGTGCCTAGTAAATATGTTTCTTTATCTAATGGTTTGTTAATAAAACAAGTGGACAATAAAAATGGTACCAGATTAGATATTTGGAAGATGGATTTGCCGCATGCTCCTTATTTATTTTTTATAGGCATTGGCGATTATGCCATTGTGAAAGACAATTACAAAGGCAAAGAAATAAGTTATTACGTTGAAAAAGAATATGAAAAAGTAGCTCGTAAAATTTTTGGCAATACCCCTGCCATGATTGCTTATTATGAGAAAATAACTGGCGTCAATTATCCTTGGTCAAAATATGCCCAAATGACTGCAAGAGATTACGTGTCAGGAGCTATGGAAAATACTACCGCCACGCTACATAGCGATGCAGCGCAGCAAGATGCACGTGAATTATTAGATGAAAATACCTGGGAAAATACCAACGCGCATGAATTGTTTCATCACTGGTTTGGCGATTTAGTCACCGCAGAAAGCTGGAGTAATATTACCGTAAATGAAAGCTTTGCTGATTATAGTGAAACTTTGTGGGCCGAATACAGCAAAGGAAAAGATGCTGGAGCCTATGAGAATTTTATTGGACTAAAAAATTACCTGAGTAGTCCTACAGATGCAGAGAAAAACTTAGTACGTTTCTTTTATAATGAGAAGGAAGATGTATTTGATTTAGTAAGTTATCAAAAAGGAGGCCGTATATTAAATATGCTAAGGCAGTTTGTGGGCGATGAGGCTTTTTTTGCTTCCTTACATAGTTATTTAGTGGATAACCAATTTTCTACAGGCTCGGCTATCAAATTAAAATTGGCATTTGAAAAAATTACAGGAAAAGATTTGAATTGGTTTTTTAATCAATGGTATTTTAGCAATGGCCATCCTTATGTCCGAATTGAACAAAAATATATTAATGAGCAGAAAAAAGTATTAGTGATAGTCCAACAAACACAAACACAAAATAAAATTTTCACTTTACCCATTGGTATTGATATTTATGTAGGAGGAGAACGCAATCATTATGAAGTATGGAGTAAAAATAAAGTAGATACCTTCTATTTTGATGCTGCCACTTTGCCTGACAATGTAAATGTTGACAATGATAAAGTTTTACTATGGGAAAAAGAAGACGCCAAACCCTTTGCTCAATTTGCTTTTCAATATGATCACGCAAGAAATTTTCTAGACCGATTCGAAGCCGTTAATGAAGCTGCAGAAAATATGAAAGATTCAAAAGCTCAATTACTACTTTCGAAAGCCTTAAAAGACAGTTTCTTTGTAATCAGAGCAAAAGCTATTCATAGTTACAACCCGGCAGCTATGACAACTGATATTGAAAATAGGATTACTGTATTAGCTAGCAAAGATCCTTCCAATAAAGTTAGAGAAGAAGCCATAGATGTCTTGGGCTCCTTATATAAATCAAATTATAAAAACGATTATATAAAGTGGTCAAAAGATTCCTCTTATAGTGTGAGTGGTGCTGCTTTAGAGGCTTTAGAAAAAATTGATTCCATTGAAGCAAAGAATCTTGCCTTTGAACTTTCAAAATACCCCATTAAAAAAAGATTGAGTAAAGCCATTTTAACTATTTTATCTAAATATGGAGATGATAGCAATTATGATTTTATAGAAAATAAATACAAAGCACTCAATAATCAATCCTATGAAAAGCTATATTTAACCATCCCTTTCTCTCAACTACTTATGAATGTGAATGACCCTGTTAAATTTAAACGAGGAATTGATTTGATTGTAAGTATGAGAGAATCTATTCCACAAGAATATAGGAATCAATACGATTTTTACTTTAACGCAAAAGTGTTAGGGGAGATTTTAAAGTCAAAGAAAATAAAAAAGCAACAGCATTTAGTAGACATCGTAAGCGAACAAATTCCAAGATAATTCCCAAAAATAGGCCTCCGAATTATCGGGGCCCTATTTTTAATATCATTAGAGCGTAATTAGGAGGATTTAAATTTTATAAAAATCCTCCTAATTACAAAAAAAAGGCCTCCGAATTATCGGGGGCCTTTTTTAATATCATTAGAGCAAAATTCATACTCCTGTTTATCATTAGATTTTAAAGGCCCTACCACCCACCAGAGGCACCACCACCACCAGAGCTTCCTCCGCCAAAGCCGCCGAAGCCTCCACCACTGTCTCCTCCACCCCAGCCTCCGCCAGAGCGTCCACCACCCCCTAGTAGCGACCCTAATAACATTCCTGTAGCAATATCACTAAAACCACCGCCACCTATATTGGATCCGCCGCCGCCTTTTTTACCAAGAATGGCAACAATTATAAATATTATAAACAAGAACAGTATTGCATTACTGCCTTTACTTTTTGACTTTTTTTCACGCTTAACCTTATACTCACCCACCGCAGCTTTTGCAATATCATCTATGGCTTTATCAATGCCATCATAATAAGCACCGGCTCGGAAAGCAGGCTTTAGATCGTTGTCAATGATATTGATAGACGTAATGTCTGGAATAGCGCCTTCCAATCCATACCCCACTTCTATTCTCATCTTTCTATCCTGAATAGCAATCAACAGCAAAATGCCATTATTGGTTTTCTTATTTCCAATACCCCACTCTCTAAAAAGTTTTGTCGCATATTCTTCGATAGGATTGCCGTCTAAAGCAGGAAGTATGACTACTACGATTTGATTCGAACTAGAATCGTCAATAGCAACTAATTTATTTTCCAGGGCTTGCTTTTCTTCAGGACTAAGAACACCTGCCATATCTGTAACCAAGACAGGTGGATTAGGTTTGGCAATTACATTTTGTGCCTTAACAGTTGTTAAGGAAAATATAGCAACAATAAAAACAATAAATAGCTTGGTTAATTTCATGGGTCTTCTTGCTTAATTGATTATTTACCCATCATGATTTCGTCCGACAACTCATTTGTATCCCTAACGCGATCATAGGGGAAATAATCAGTGAGCGCTTTTCCTATTTCAGCAATTACCTGAGACATCCCTTCTACATAATTTGCATTCTTAAAATGCGCAGTCATTTCTTGTACTTGACTATACCAAAATTCAATACCTACTTTATCATA
>CANHLZ010000121.1 GCA_947461595.1 Bacteroidota bacterium
ATCTTATAATGCCTGTGCAAAAAACAAGAAAGTAAATACCTATTGCAACAAAGAGTGAACGATGTGCTTGAAGGTTATTGGCCATATCTGTTTTATCATTATAAATAGACAAGCCTAATAATACTAGGGCACATACCCAATACAAGCTTACCCCTCTAAGGAGTAGTTTCCTTTTCTCACTGATATCAATCACATGTCCAGCATATAAGGCAAGGGAAACAGCGGGGATAACTTCGGCAAGTCCAATTAATCCTATGGCAAAGGGGGCATTGGTTAATTCATAAATCCACCAACCAACCAAAGTGCCCATCATTCTTAGGCCCATTATAAATAGGAATCGGCCCAACATTAAATTTCTAAATTCTTTAATCTTTAGGGAGGCAAAAGGGTCTTGCTTTATTGGAGCTGTACTATCCATTGATTAAAGTTAAGGCAAACTGTAATAATGTTGCCCTTCTTCTATTTCTTTTTCTAAAGCTTCTGTAATCACCTTAAAATGCGCTTCATTGTACAAGAAATCGGCATTGCTAGCGTCTATAAAAATAGTCTTAATATGGTGCTGCTTAATATAGCTGGTATAGGTTTCTTGAATTTTAAATAAATATTCATCAGGAATAGATTGTTCAAATTTTCGATTCCTTTTTTTGATATTGGTTTGTAATTTATTGACTGGGGCGTGTAAATAAATTAAAATATCGGGCGGCGTTAGTTGTTGGAAAAAAACATCAAACATTTTTTGATACAATCTAAATTCTTCTTCTGGTAAATTAACTTTTGCAAACAACAAGCATTTGGTAAATAAATAATCAGAAATAGTTACCTCTTGAAATAAGTCATTGTTTTTTATGAGTTCTTGTTGTTGCTTAAATCTTTCTGCTAAAAAAAATAATTCTAAAGGGAAGGCATATTGTTTTGGATTTTCATAAAACTTAGTTAGAAATGGGTTTTCTGCAAACTCTTCTAAAACCAATTTTGCATTGTAATGTTGTGACAACAGCTGCGATAGGGTTGTTTTTCCGGCTCCAATATTTCCTTCAATAGCGATGTAATGATACTTCATATGATGATTCGTACTACGTTTCAAATATAGGCAGGAGTGTGCTTAAAATTCAATTTTTTTATGCACAAGGCAGTCATCTGTACATTCTGATAGTAAAGCGGAGTTGCTTTTATTGAAAACGGGGTGTAGGTAGTCTGGAGCAATTTCGACTAGTGGAACTAATACAAAGTTTCTTTTAAACATACTTGCATGAGGGATGTTTAATTCCTTGTCTTTAATCACATCGTCATTAAAATATATGATATCAATATCAATGGTTCTTGGTCCCATGGGTAGATTTCTTTTTCTACCTAGTTTATTTTCAATTTCCAATAAAATAGACATCAACTGATTTGCGGAATGTGTTGTATTAATAAGTAAAGCTTGATTTAAAAAAGCCGGTTGTTGGGTATTGCCCCAAGCGGCTGTTTCGTAAAGGGAAGAAATTTTTTCAATCGTTCCAGCCCAGACACGAATTTGATTAATGGCTTCGTTTAAGTTTGCCAATCGGTCGCCCATATTACCGCCTATCAATAGGTATGCTTTGTTCATAGAAGGATGCTGAAAGTAGCTCAAATATCCATAATTTTACAGCCTTACCCTATTTTAGAACCCTCTATTTTAGGGAAAAGAGCAAACTAATTTTAATCGTACATGAAAATTTTTTTCAAAACCTTTTTTGCCTCCTTATTGGCATTATTCATCTTTAGTTTATTGGGCTTTTTGATCCTAATAGGCATTGCAGGAAGTTTTTCAAAAGAAGAACAAAAAACAATTGATGCTAATTCAGTTTTAGTTGTAGATATTGCTGAAGATTTCCTGGAACAAACCAAGTCGGATCCGTTTTCTGAATTGGTCAATAAAAAGAAAGGTAAAGTGCCAAGCCTGTCTGAATTGATTGGGCTTATTAAAAATGCAAAAAAAGATTCTACCATAAAAGGGATTTTTATTAAGTGTCAACAAAATCCAAATGGATATGCGAGCACTGAAGAAATCAGAAAAGCCTTAATTGATTTTAAAACGGCCAACAAATTCATTATTGCATTTGGCGAAACGATTACCCAAAAAGGGTATTGGATTGCGAATGTAGCGGATGAAATTTATACACATCCACAAGGTGGGTTAGAGTTTAATGGTTTCTCTTATGAAACCCTATTTTTAAAAGGACTTTTGGATAAATTAGAAATTAAACCAGAAGTATTTTATGCTGGAAAATTTAAAAGTGCCACTGAGCCTTTTAGATATACTCAAATGTCTGAAGCCAATAAATTACAAACAGGGGTTTGGTTAAATGCGCTATACAATAGCTTTTTAGAAGGAACGGCTGAAAAAAGAAAAATAGACATAGCTATTTTAAAAGAAATAGCCAACGGAGGTAAAATTCAAAACGCAAATGACGCTTTAAACTATCATTTAGTAGATGGTTTATTGTATGACGATCAGGTGAAAAAGGTCATCGCTAAAAAATTACATATTCAAAAAGAAGAATCCATTTCATTTATAAGTATCAATGACTATGCTGCCTCTGTTGCCCTACGTGGTTCAGGTAGCGGGAAAATTGCAGTCGTTTTTGCTGATGGGGATATCGAAATGGGCAAAGACCAAAAAGGCGCCATTGCAAGTGATGATTATAGAGTATTGCTGCAAAAAATAAGAAAGGATGCTTCTATTAATGCGGTAGTGATAAGAGTGAATTCGCCTGGAGGAAGTTCATTGGCGAGTGATATTATCTGGAGAGAAATAGATTTACTTAAAAAAGAAAAGCCAGTCATAGTGAGCATGGGTAATTATGCTGCCTCTGGTGGTTATTATATTGCATGTGGTGCAGATTTTATTTATGCTGATGCCAATACTATTACGGGGTCCATTGGTGTTTTCTCGGTGGTGCCGAATGTGGAGATGTTTATGAAAAATAAATTGGGCATTACTTTTGATAGAGTAAATACAGGGCAATATGCCGACATGCCTTCTGCCACTCGCACTTTAAATGCAACAGAAAAAAGATTTATGCAAGCCAGTGTGGATAGCGTATATGCTTCTTTTATATCAAGAGTAGCGATTGGTCGTAAAAAAAGTGTAAGCTATATCGACTCGATTGCGCAAGGTCGTGTATGGATTGGAATTGATGCAGCAAAAATAGGTTTAGTAGATAAAATTGGAACCTTGAATGATGCCATTGCTTCCGCCTCTAAAATGGCCCATTTAAAAGGCTATAGTATTAGGTCCTATCCGGAGAATAAATCTTTTTTTGAAGAATTGATTAATGGCTATGAGAATAGTATTAAGATAAAAGCGATCAAAGAAGAAATTGGTGTAGTTCAATGGGAAACTTTACAACAAGTAAAAAGCATCCAACAAATGATGGGTCAACCTCAAACACGATTACCTATCTTTGTAGTGAATCATCCATAAAGCTATGCGACCTTATAGTCAACTTACCGCCATGCTAGCAATTACTAAAGCTAGCCTTAGAGCTACTTTTAGAAGTCCATCAGCGGTAGTATTTAGCTTTGCATTTCCTTTAATTTTTATTTTGGTATTTGGCTTTTTAAGTAGTGGTAGTAATATTAACGTGAATGTGGTCATGGACAAAAATGCGGACACCACTAATGCATTGTATGCCGCTATTAAAAATATTCCAGGCCTTAACTTTGTTCAAGGAGATGCTGATAAAATTAAAAGCGAATTAGCTAAGGGACGCATCACCGCCATGCTTTCTATTCAAAAATCTAAAAGTACCAACGCACCCTATAGCATTAATTTAACGAGTTCTGAGGCGGCGAACCCGCAAAATATACAATTGGTTAAATCCATTTTAAATTCGGTAATTGGAAAAATAAATCAAACGGCATTTCCCAATACGCCTACGATTGCGGTGGTAAACAATACAGTACAACAAGTGCCTGGACGTATTTACCGCACCATAGATTTTATTTTACCAGGACAACTTGGTTTTTCCTTATTAAGTGCAGGCGTTTTTGGAGTTGCTTTTTTGTTTTTTAATTTAAGACAGCAATTGGTTCTGAAAAGATTTTATGCCACCCCTATTCGCAGATTGTATATCATATTGGGAGAAGCGTTGAGCAGAGTATTGTTTCAATTAATTACTGCAGTGGTCATTATTGCGATTGGGCATTTTGCTTTTAAGTTTACACTCGTTAATGGCTGGGTTACTTTTGCAAGTATTATGGTTTTAAGTTTTATTGCTTTAATATTATTTATGGGCTTTGGTTTTATTGTAAGTGGAGTAGCTAAGAATGAAAGTACGATCCCGCCTTTAGCCAATATCATCACCCTGCCTCAATTTTTATTAGCGGGTACTTTTTTCTCTATTGATAATTTTCCTGCTTGGATGCAGCCTTTTTGTAAAATATTGCCCTTGACACATTTTAATAATGCGATGCGTAATATATCTTTCGAAGGAACAGGCTTGTTGGCCTCTTGGCCGGACATTTCAATTTTATTTATTTGGATTATAGTAGTGTATGCTATTGCCTTCAAAATCTTTAAATGGGAGTAAATGCGATTTATTAAATTAGTTTTAATTAGTGTGGTCATTTTGAGTTTATTGGTGACAGGGATCTCGTTATTATTCCCTTCCACCGTGATCGTCTCTAGAGCGATTGAAGTAAATGCCAGCTCCGATAAAATTGCCTATTTCACTTCTGATTTAAATCATTGGAAGGAGTGGATGAGCGATTGGAAAGAAAATAAAGTAAGGATGGAAAACAATACCGCCTATATTGGAGCTCAAACGGTTCGGCTATTAAGTAAGAACAATCATTCTGTACAATATCAATGGGTAGCTACAGGGCAAAGCCCTTATTTGGTTCAATTTGAATGGACGCTTTTAAAGGATAGCGCCTATGTTATTCATTGGTCTTTTGAG
>CANHLZ010000122.1 GCA_947461595.1 Bacteroidota bacterium
TATATACATAAATTATTCAATACGATTGAGTCGTTAAAAACCGTCCGGTCCGCTTTAAAACACTTAACCCATTGATTTTCAATGGGTTATTTTATGTCTGTAGCTGAAAGTGTAGCAAACGGGTTCTTTCTAGTCTATTTTAGCATCAGTTTTTTAAACAATTTCGTAGATTATTTTAAATTAATTAATAAAGATTTCATATAAGAATCATATTGATAAAAATCTTGTTCTATAAATTTATTATCATTTCTAATGAATACTCTTTTATAAATGATTTGACGATTATCGGCACCATCTCCATATGTGATATCTTTTTTTCCATCATTGTTAAAATCACAATAAACTAATCTAACCGGAGGGTCTTTTGATTTGGAATTATCTATAATAATATAACTTTTATCTATAAAAAATAAACCGTCTTTTTGGATATAAGCCACAATATCCCATGATTTTCCACTTAAGTTTATTAATCCAATAATATCGTTTAAACCATCACCATTTAAATCATCAACGACACAGTCTTGTATACCAATACCAATTTCAGTACTATTATTATATTTTGGTAATTTAACAATTCCATTTTGATTAAATCTTCCCTTTCCTTGATTAAATAAAATTTTATGTTCTTGCCCATTATTTCCAGAACTATTTAAAATCATATCATTTAAACCGTCCTTATTAACATCTACAATGTTTGAACCGTAAACTGGTCCAATTTGAACAACTTCTCCAAAGCCATTATCACTTTTAAAATTTGTGGTATCACTCACAAAATGACCATACCCTTTATTTGTAAAATAAGGTGGTGATGATATTCCCCAAAAAATATAACTATGTGAATTACAATTTACGAATAAATCAGGGAACCCATCATTATTTAAATCATTAACATCCCCACCTTCTATTGTAAATCTTTGTAATTCAGATGGTATTAAATAATTTAATTTTATTATATTATAACCTCCTTTACCATCACTTATTGCTATTGAAATTGGTTCGTTTGTAGAATTAGGTATGCCTTCATCCGCATGACCAAAAATTACCAAATCAACATAATTGTCGTTATTTAAATATAATGACATTACATTTGTTGGGTTACCAAATGAAGTTGTTCCATCATTAAATAAATTTTTATCATCAAACTTTTTTGTTGATGCGTTCCATATTAAAAAAGTAGAATTTGCTTGTTGACCTTGAAAAGAAGCTCCACCATTAAAAACATCAACATAACCATCATTATTAAAATCACCAGTGGTTAACCCCATTAAAAATGTACCATACCTATTTCTATTACCTAATGGAGTTTGAAAAGCTATTGTAACTAAATCAGATAAAACTATATTATTTTTCCAATAATTGGAACCTAATTGTTTTGCGTTAGGATTAACCTTATACCCCATAAATCTCCCCAATGGGTTATTCACCACTGGAATAGATTTATTAAGTGTATTAGTTGTAGTTGATTTAGAAGTAACTGTAATGGATAATGAATAATTACCTGATTTCTTTAATCCAGGTATATTCAAACTAAAACTTGAAACAGTTAAACTAGTATCCAACTTACAGATTTGTTTAGAACTGTCTGTCCAATTTACCAATATTGAATAAATTATCCCTGCAGAAGGAAGTTTTGAACTAACCGTTATAACTAAGGGTAAAGTATCAGCTACATTATAAGTTCCCGTATCTAAATTGGTTGTGAACTTTATAGCCTCCTCCTGAGCTACTACCACAGGTGGTGTTGCAGGAACTTCTGTTTTGCTACATGCAAAAAGAAATAGAACACCCAAAGCAAAGATTACTCTTATCATAATTTAAGTTTTAACCTAACCTTTGGGGGTATTGTAAAGTTAGAAATATCTTAAAGAAAAAACTAATATAAGACATTTAGCAGAATCCGTAGCTACTACCCCCTATTTAACCTTAGAATAGTTAGTTATAGCAAGAAAAGTATAAATATAACTCCTTTATATCTTATGAATTAGGTGGCTTGAGATGAGTTTGAGTTAATGGAGAACTCACCGTCCGGTCCGCAGTAAAACAATTAACCCCTTGATTTTTGTAGCTCAAACAAGTTTGGCTCTAACCTCTCTTACAGCAAAAATTAATCCCTAAGGCACCGAACTGAGAACCCGTTTTTCTCACTGGAGCTGTTCTTGCCTAGGTAGCCAGCGTTGAAATACAGGTAGCGGAACCCGGCGTTCGCTGCATTGAGCTGTGTAGCGCTCCACCAGACGCCGTAGCCGCCAACATTGAAGTATGTACCATCGCTGTAACGGTAGCCGCCCGGAAGACCTGTAAATCCACTCTCATTGGTTGCACTATTATTGGGTGTGTCCCAAAAATTAATGACAGTTGTCTTCATCTTGCCGCCTGCAGTAGCATCTCCACCCAATAAAGTACCTAGAGTTGCCCATTCTTCATCAATGGGAATATGCCAACCTTTCGGAGCTAATCCCCTTGCATCAATAACCGCATACCAATTATATAACTTACCGTATATAGCTCCATAAAAAGGGTCATTATTGTAATAACACCATGCTCCTGTTGTTAATGCTGCCCAAGCAGTTGGGTCAGTTACTTGTGGAATTATATCGCCATTGCGATAAGTTACAACTTCCAAATTCTTGGGCATCCACTTTTGCTTGCCAATTGTAACAAAATTACAGTTAAGTCTTAAAGAATCTTGTTTTGTTTTAATTAAACCATAATCTAAAGAATCACAACCTGAAATTTTTATACAAGATAATAATCTCAAAGTATCTTGTTTATTTGGCTTAAGTACCCCTAATCTTAAAGAATCACAGCCACTAATTTTAATACAACTAAGTAATCGTAAAGTATCAGAACTAGTTTTTAAAAAACCTTGCTTTATTGAATCACAACCAGTAAGTATAACTAAAGGTGTCTTTATTTGTGTTTTTGAACAGGAATAGATAATTGAGAATATTGAAAGAATAAAAATTAACTTTTTCATAAATCTAAATTTATGACAATTAACTATTATTCATATTAAAAGTAAATATTTATACAAGACATTCAACTATGTTGCTACAATTCCAAATTATTATTAACAACCTATTGATTAACAACAATAATATATATTAGAATTTATTGTCGCCGTTCGGTCCGCTTTTACGAAAATAACCCATTTATTTTCAATGGCTCATTTTATACCTCTAGCTGAAAGTGTAGCAGAGTGATTCTTTCTATCCTATTTATAATATTTATTCCTTAAGCTTTTTGCATAAGGGTCAAATTGATAGAAATCTTTCTCTACGAATTTATTGCCAGTTCTTATAAAAACGGTTTTATTTTTAATTTCATTAGTTGGACTTGTGTAAGGATCCATTCCGGTATCTGAATAGGTAATATCTTTTTTTCCATCACCATCAAAATCATAATAAATAAGCTTATTACGATAATTACCTCTTTTAGCTCCCGAGACATATTCTATCCAACTAACATCTCTTTTAAATGACCCATCTTTTTGTTGTACATAAGCATCAATGGCCCAATCTAGGTGAGTTGTAGCACTGATGTTTATAAAATCATTAATACCATCTCCATTTATATCATCAACTATATAGTCAAAAACATTCATAGTATTTGTGGATGTTGTGGGATATGGGACAGATATCTTATTTGTTAATACAGCTCCCTTCCCATCATTTAAAAATATTTGATTATCAATATTGGTCCCTATCATTACATCATTTATACCATCCTTGTTAATGTCTTTTATTTTACAATAAAATGGGAAATCATTCCTTTCCGATACCAAAAAGTCTTTGTTAGTAAAATAGGGAAAAGTAGAAATGCCCCAAAAAACATAAACTCTTGGATTCGCCATAATCAATAAATCAGGCATTTTATCTCCATTCAAATCGGCTACAGAACCATGTTCATAAACAACATTTTCATTGGGTAATAGTGGCTGTAAAACTAATTCAGTTAAATCATACCCTCCTTTGCCATCACTTAAGCAAATTGTAATTGGTTCAATCCTATTTTTTGGCGAGGATTCATCTTGATGACCAAAAATGACTAAATCAACATAATCATCGCCATTTAAATATATTGGTGATACTTTAGTGGGTGCACCAATAAAATTAGTTTTATTATTAATTAAATTCTTCTCATCGAAAACTTTTGTAGTTGAGTTCCAAATTAAAAAACTTAATCTAGATTTTTGACCGCCAAATGCACTACCTGCATTAAAAACATCAATATATCCATCATTATTGAAATCGCCATTACAAATTGCTTGAGTCCATGCACAATAAGCGTCACCTTGTGGAGGGGCAAAAACTTCAAAATTTTTCTGGAATACACCAATCATTAAATCACTTAAAACGGGGGTATTTTCCCAATATTCAGTCCCTAACTGTCTAGCATTAGCAGCTACCTTATACCCCATAAATCTCCCCAATGGATTATTCACCACTAGAATAGATTTATTTAAAGTATTGGTTGAAGTTGATTTAGATGTTACAGTCACCGACAATGAATAAGATCCTAACTTCTTTAGTCCAGGTATATTCAAACTTAAACTTGAAACAGTCAAACTAGTATCCATCTTAAAAATCTGCTTAGAGCTATCAGTCCAATTTACCAAAATTGAATAAAGTATGCCTGCTGATGGAAGTTTTGAGCTAACAGTTATAACCAATGGTAATGTATCAGCAACATTATAAGTTCCAGTATCAAGATTGGTTGCAAATTTAATAGCTTCCTCCTGAACAACAGGAGTTAAAGGTATTGCAGGAGCTTCTGTTTTACTACATGCAA
>CANHLZ010000123.1 GCA_947461595.1 Bacteroidota bacterium
TACTTGAATTTATTGGTTAAATAATTGGTTTTTCCCAGTGGACATCTCGACTTGCGAGATGAATCTGCCAAAACAGATTTGGGACGGCGAAGGTAGGCTATTTCAAAGGTTTTTCGGCATTTTTTGCCTTAAAAATTAGAGCTACCGGGAAATGATCGCTGTATCCACCCCTAAATTGGTCTCCATCATAGGTTCTTTTGGGGTAACCTAGGTATTTTCCATGGGTTTCGATCATATCGGGATTGGTGTAAATGATTGGTTTGTAATTGGTTAGTTTGTTTAATTTCAATGAAGGGGCTAAGGAATCGGGTTGGTCTTCTGGACTTTTTGAGGTTTCCCAATTGGGGCTAATGAGGATTTGATCAAATAAGCTCCAGCTATCTCTGAAAGCAATGCTGCCAATTCCTTTTTTGAAGAGGCTTAGAAATGGATTGTAAAGTGCAAGCTTTCTGACACTTTTGTCATTAGGGTTGTCATTAAAATCCCCCATGACTATAAATTTTGCGTTTGGTTCTCTTTGGCATACACTATCTATAATTTTTTTGCAAACCGTAGCCGCCCATATTCTTTTATTTTTTGAGATAAAAGAGCCACCTCTTCTACTTGGCCAATGGTTAACTAATATATGAACCCATTGACTACTCAATGTTCCTTTAACATAAAGTATGTCACGTGTGGCATAATCATTAAAATGAGTTGCGTCTGTTAGTGAGTAAGGTTGGTATTGATAGGGGATAAAAAAAGCGGGGTTGTAAATTAAGGCTACATCAATTCCTCGAAGGTCTCTTGAATCAAAATGTAAATATTTATAATGGTATTTTTTTAATATAGGCTCTGCCACTAATTTGTCGAGTACGGTTTTGTTTTCAATTTCTACGACACCCATTAGTGCGATACCAGTTCCATTATCCATTTTACCCAATGCGTAAATCACTTTTGAAAGACGGTTTGATTTAGCTGCATATATGCTGCTTGTATATGATTTAGCACTTGTGGGTAAAAAATCCTCATCATTTACTTTTAATTGATTCGTTGTGTCATAAAAATTTTCGCAGTTATAAAAGCCAACAGTGATTGTTTGAGCTTTTAATTGAATGCTATATATTAAAATTAAAACGAGTAAACTTGTTTGCGTCATTATTATTTTTTCGAGGGCAATTATATTCATTTTTAGTAAAGTAATAATGCGTATTTGCCGAAATTAATAATATTGAGCTTTAATGCATATTGCAATATCAATCCTTTCCTATGAGAGTCAGTTATTTTCATTTTTTAACATTTTTAATTTTTTTTCCAAAAACTTCTTTTTCACAAGAGGAAGAGTTGCTCCCTAAAGATTGGGTGTACGATGAGAATGAGCGCAGTTATAATTGGGTGCCTACTTTATTAAAATCAAATACAAATATCACAACTAGTCTATCTCAATTCAATGGATATGTATTTAATTGGAGCCCAAGAGGGCAGTCTTTTAATAGCAATACCATTGTAGATGGAATTAATTGGAGTGCTAACTTAAATGGATGGAGTCCTAGTTTTTCATATACAGGAATGTATAAAATCTTCCATAATAAAGGCAATCAAGAAAATTTCGAGTATTCTAATGAAGGGTATAGCAAAAACAATAGAGCCACTTATTTAACAACAGCCTCAACTTTATTTAAAAAAGGTTGGCTAATACACAGTGGCTTTTCAAATGCTTCTTATATTAATGAATTACATTTTCAATATAGTACAGGTAAACTAAAGGATGGGTGGTCCTTAAACTCATTTGCAGTTATACAAAACACTCCGAATGGATTATTGCCTAATGGGTTCAAAAAAATTGCGGGGGGGTCAGTAAGTGCAGATAAAGTTATTAGCGGAAATCAAACAGTTGGTTTTGTTTTTTGGTGGGATTATGCCAGTCAAGGAAAAGTGTCTCCATCTGTTTTGGAGGCCTATTCATTATCTAATCAAAGGAATTATAATCCTAGTTGGGGTTGGTTAGGCGGACAAGCATATTATCCGAATTACAAACAAACGAATGTGCCTATTTTATCTTTTAGGTATGAAAAAAAATGGTCAGAAAAAGCATCCCTTCAAATAAATCTAGGCATTGCAGTTGGACGACAACAATCTTCTCAATTAGATTGGACATCTTCATCTGACCCTAGGCCTGATTATTATCGTTATCTTCCAAGTTATCAAATAGACAGTAATATAAGGGGCCAATTAACAAATTGGTTTAATGGAAATCCGCAGGCATTGCAAATTGATTTTGATCGAATTAAAAAAGTCAATAATTCATCAACTTCTAAAAGGTCATTTTACATTATCAATAAAAATGTTGCATCGCTATTATTAACTAGAGCATCGGCTCTTTATAAATTTCAATTTAATAATTACTGGAGTGGCGATGGAGGCATACATATATCAAGAGATAAAGCGCATTATTTTAATATTATTGAAAATCTATTAGGGGGGCTATTTTATTATAATTATAATGGGTGGGTTAATGATGATGGGTTAAATAATTCATTTCAAAATGATTTGCAATATCCTGATCGGAAGGTAAATTTGGGTGAAAAATGGGGGCCAGATTATGAGTTGCAATCCATGCAAACCAATGCTTGGATACAATTCAAAAATATACGTCCAAGGTGGGAGTTGTCAAGCGGGTTCAATTATTCAGCCGATCTTTTTCAAAGAACAGGGTTTAATCAAAATGGTCTTTTTACAGGTAACTCATTAGGTAGTTCTTCTATAAATTTTTTCCCTTCTATCGGGTTTAAAGGGCAGATATTATATAAACTTTCTGGCAGAATATATTTTAGGTCCATATTTTACAATCAGCAATATGCGCCAAGTGCATCGACTTTTTTTTTAGATCCATCCTTGCATTCTTTTAACACGCCTTTTTTATTGCCACAGATCAAAAAGGGATTGGACCTTGCTGTGTATTATAGAGGTGTTGATACTAAAATAACGCTAAGTGCATATTTGCAAGGTTCAACTAATGAATTTGAAAAAAAATTATTTTATCATGATCGCTATAATTCTTTTGTTTATGGTGTTGTTGGACAAAAGGAAAGTATTTTTCAGGGCGTTGAATCTTCTTTTGAAACAAATTTATTTAGCTTCTTTCAATTAGGGATATCGTGTAATATTGGCAATTATATTATATCTAATAATCCATTCTATGAAATAGTATTATCTAATGATTTGTATAAAGTGGAGTCTGGGTTGCTGATGCTAAAGAATTTACCAGCAACAACAAGTCCTCAAGTTACGCAGGCTATTACAATGCAATTTCAGCCAACTTACACTTCTCGAATATCAATTACGGGAGTCTATTCGGCTAGAAGAGCATTAAGCTATGATTTTTATAGGCGTTCTAGTCATATGTTAAATTCCGGTTTTTCTAATGTTAAACTTAATCCCATATTTGATGTTCCATTTTTGCCAGACCAGTTCGTTTTAAATGCTACTATGTCAAAATCATTTAATATTAAAAAAGGCAAACAAAATTTACCAATCTATTACAATTTAAGTTTAAAAAATTTACTCAATACATTGATTCCTGTTTTAGTATTTGAACAGTCTCGTTTCGATTACATTAATTTAAATCCTAATAAATTTCCACTTAAATACTTATACGATCAAGGAATAACTTATGCTTTCGGCATTCAATTACAAATTCAATAATTTTTATGAAAATAAAGTCCCCTGTCCATTTTATTATTTCTGCGTTTTGCATCACAATAATATTTTTTTCTGCTTCATGTTTAAAGCAAACGGCCTATGCCAGTCATTTAGTAGGGTTTGATACTGATTCTATAATAAGTATAAAATCATTAAAAAAATTACATACTACGGGCATGGTCGAAGTAATTAATAATTCAATGGCATTAGAAGCAGTAGTTGTTGCCAATGATGAGCATGATAATTTATATAAGTCAATTTATATTCAAGACGCTTCTGGTGGCATTGCACTAATTTTAGATGGAACTAATTTATATCAAACTTTTCCAGTGGGTGCAGTCATAAGAGTGCATGTGAAAAATCTATTTTTATCTGACTATCGACGGATGATACAACTTGTTGCTACTGCAGATACTACCTCTGGTTTATTAGTTACGTCAGGAATTCCAGTTCCATTATTTTCAAAATTCATTAAAATAATTAAAGATAAAAGTAATATATTTCCAATGCTTGTTTCTTTTAAAAACTTGTCGGATAGTTTGCAAGGCAGGCTTATTAAAATCACCAATGTTGAATTTTCTGCTGCCGACACCAGTTTAACATTTGCAGATAAAAAAAATAAAATAGGAGCAAGTCGAGCATTAAAGTTTTGCATAGGGGGGACTATATATTTAAGGACTAGTGGCTATGCGGATTTTGCAGGTGTAAAATTACCTACTGGGAATGGAGAACTCGTTGGAATTTATTCGGTTTTTAATACTGAAAAGCAAATTCTCCTCCGAGACACAAGTGACATTTTGTTGAGGGGGAAGCGCTGCACCGGGGCTGCCTGGCTGAAAAACTTGCCTAACTAGCCCCTTTACTTGACAGCTTGGCAGTATTTGGGCTTTGGTACCCTGTTTGCTATAATAGGACTAAACAATCGAACTATGCAAAAAGGTCAAATAAGGGTTCAGACAGAGAACATCTTTCCTATCATTAAAAAGTTCTTATACAGCGACCA
>CANHLZ010000124.1 GCA_947461595.1 Bacteroidota bacterium
GATGACGATTTAACAGTTGGGAGTATTAAACCGTATCAATTGTTTTTAATATTTAATGAACTAGTAGAAGGCATGGATGCCAGGGGCATGAATCATTCGACTGATTTGGGATGGATGATTGATGCTAGCCATAATGTAAAAGATCCTTTAGAAGATTTATTACAATCGGTGGAAGCTATTATGATTTCTTATGCGCAAGCATTGTTGCTAGATAGAGCTGCTTTAAATAAAGCACAAGATAATAACGATGTAGTAGCGGCACAGGAAATTTTACAAAGTACTTTTAGAACAGATATAAGAGCGATTGTTGCGGAGGCAAGACTAAGGGCAGGAGCTGCGTTAGATCCAATTGCTTTTTACAGAAATAATAAAGTAAGAGCAGCATTAATAAAAGAAAGAGGGGCGAATACGGTGGCCACTGGCTTGTAATAATTATATATAACCATACCTAATTAAATCCAATTAAAACGGTCCTTATAGAAACATGAATCCAATCCCCGTCATATTAATATTTGATATTGGAAAAACCAATAAGAAACTTTTTTTATTTAATGAAGGGTATCAGGTAGTGCATGAAATAGCTGCTCAATTTGCAGAAATATTGGATGAAGATGGGTTTGCTTGCGAAGATATAACTGCCTTATCTGATTGGGTAGAAACAACTATTGTTGCTGTGAAGCAAATTCAATCATTTGATATTAAGCAAATACATTATTCTGCTTATGGGGCTAGTTTTGTTTTTATTGATGATGAGCTTAAGGTTTTGGCACCTTTTTATAATTATTTAAAACCATTTAAGGCCAGCACCCAAGAACAATTTGAATTAAGCTATGGCGCAATGGAGCAAATGTCTTTGGCCACGGCTTCCCCCTTTTTAGGCAATTTGAATTCAGGGTTACAGTTGTATAGAATGAAAGTGGAGCATCCAGAAAAATTTAATAAAATTAAGTGGGCTTTACATTTACCTCAATATGTTCATTTTCTTATAACAGGCACTTTGGCAACTGATATTACCAGTATTGGTTGTCACACGATGTTATGGGATTTTGCTAAAAATAACTACCATGACTGGGTGATAGAGGAAGGGGTGGATAAAATATTGGCCCCTATTGAGGCCGAAGTAGGCCTACATGATAGTTCCTCGGCGTTGATACCTTATTTAAGTTCTTTTGCAGAGCCTTTTGTACTTATTTCTACAGGCACTTGGTGTATTAGTTTAAATCCTTTTAACGATAGCGTTTTAACCACCAATGAGTTAAATCAAGATACTTTGTGTTTTTTATCTTACACCAATAAACACGTAAAAGCTTCTCGATTATTTAGTGGCAAAGAACATGAGCAAGGGGTGTTGGCGCTCAATAAACATTTTAATACAGCAGCCAACTATTATACTCAAGTAAAATATAATGCCAATATTCCTTTAAAGGGGGACTTTAATACTAATGCATTGAGTGGGTATGAGGATTTTGAGACAGCTTACCATCACTTAGTATCAGGGCTTGTAAAAAAACAAATAATTAGCACTAATATTATTATTGCTAATACCAAAGTAAACCGAATTTTTGTGGATGGGGGATTTAGTAATAACGAAATATTTATGAATCTTCTTGCTAGAGCGTATAATCAGTATGAAGTATTTGCTGCAGCCATTCCACAAGCTTCTGCTTTGGGAGCGGCCTTGGCTGTGCACCATCAGTGGAATACAAAACCTATTCCTAATAATTTAATATCCTTGCAGTATTATTCTACAAAAAATTAGTTATCAATTTTATATTCTTTTTTTTAAAATAAAAAAGACCCCGATTACTCGAGGCCTTTTTGTTGAATACTATTTAATCGATAATTTATTCATTCAAGTTTAATATAAATGCATAATTCCCAAAGTAGCCTGGATAAACTCCACCTATTTTTATATTGGGAGAGCTGGACTTTTTCAATGCTTCGTAAAATTCCTCTACTGTTTTTACGGGTTCTTCATTCACATGGGTAATCACAAAACCTTTTTCCACTCTGCTTTTTCCAAGTATACCAGTACCCAATTCTTTAATAATAACACCACCTTCCAAATCATTTTTATCGGCTGTAGCTTTGTCTAGTGTTTCTAGTTTGCCTCCTAATTTTTCTGCAGCGGAACTACTTTTTGCTAAATCAGCGCTTCCTAGTTTTGCTTTGAAAGTTACTTCGATAGTCATTTCCTTGCTGTCGCGTTTAATGACTAAATTAACCTTATCTCCTGGCTTATATCTTGTTACTTGTTCTTGTAATTCAGGTGAAGTTTTTACATTTACTCCATTCATTTTTAATAGTACGTCACCTTTTTTAATGCCTGCAGCTTTGGCAGCACCACCTTCTAATACATCTGTAATTAAAATACCGTCTCCTTCTTTAAACTTAGTATTTAATTCTTCTAATAATTTTTTTAGGGCTTCGTCGGACATTCCTTCTTTAGGGTAACTAATACCTAAATAGGCTCTTTGTACTACTCCATATTTTACTATATCTGTTACCACTTTTTTAACCATATTTACGGGTATCGCGTAAGCGTATCCTGCATAAGAGCCAGTAGGAGAGGCAATAGCCGAGTTAATACCAACTAATTCACCACTGGTGTTTACCAAAGCGCCACCACTGTTTCCTTGGTTAACGGCGGCATCTGTTTGTAAAAAAGATTCAACAGGTTTGTCGCTTTGTCTTGAGTTAATATCTATGGATCTATTTTTTGCACTGATAATTCCTGCTGTAATGGTCACTTCTAAATTTAAAGGATAACCTATAGCCAATACCCACTGGCCTAGTTTAATTTCATCACTATTGCCATATACTAAATAGGGTAAACCAGTACCATCAATTTTTAAAACAGCAATATCACTACTTGCATCTACCCCTATTACTTTTGCTTTGTAGGTTTTTTTATTGGTCAAGGTTACATTAATTTCATCGGCACCATTCACTACGTGGTTATTAGTTACAATATATCCATCAGCAGTAATTAATACACCACTTCCGCTGGCTCTTTGTTCTGGTTGCATTCTTGGACCACCAAAAAAGTCTCCAAACATATCTTCATCACCAAATAAATCGGAGAAAGGATTTCTTTGTTTTTTCTGATTGGACTGCACTTGTTTGGCATTGGTTTTTGTTTTAATATGCACCACGGCAGGGGAAGCTGCATTGGCAGCAGGGGTAAAGTCTACCGTAGTACCCGGCGCATTGCCGTTAAAAAAACTGGCATAATTTGCAGGTAGTTTGCCGTCAGTCTCAAACGAACTATTTGACTTAGACAATTTGCCATAACTCCACATGCTTGTGATAGTAGTTAAAGCACTAATGCCAATAATGGCTAACACATTTTTAAAGTTCCAATTCATAATTGTATTTTTTATGTTTAACTAAATATTTTAAATAATTATCTTACAAATTTTGTGCCAAATTCAAAACAAATTAACGAACCCAAATTTAGCTCACAAAATGATTCATAGAGTTTAACAAAAAATTTACGAACTTGTTCGTTTACCTTATAATTTGCTTAAAAATTCTAGGGTATCTATCCCATCTGCATATTGCACCAAACTTGGTGTTTGGGGGCTGCCAAAAGGTACGCCAGTTTTGCCAACAATGCATTGAACTTCGACAGGGTCAATGGTGGGTATAGTGACTGGGGTATAAAATTGGTAATGAATTTGCGAAATAGCGGCAAAAGGGGATGGGTTTTCACTAAGTAAAATACCTCCTGAATCCATATAAAATTGTCTATTCAACATTAAAAGGGCTAGCTGATAGTCGTAATTGTGTTTGTATTTGTGTTCATCTCCCAAATAATTGTATTTTTTTAATGCATTGATTAAAGGAATAAAATCATATTCATAGGGCACCCAAATTTGGGTAACATTCCGACAGCCCATCCCAAAATAGAGCATCATGTCATCGGCCAATAATTGAAGTTCCGTTTCGGACTCTTTACCATCTAAAATGGCCACCGATGTTTTATTTTTTCTTATAATATGAGGATATTTTCCAAAATATTGTTCAAAATACCTGCCCGTATTGTTACTGCCGGTGGCAATATAGGCGTCGCAATTTTTTAATTGGTCTTGTACAATAATTAAATCCATATAAGCCGGGTCAATTTTTTGGAGGGAAGCGATTACGTATTCCATTAAAACCTTGTCTTTCGAGGATAGCTTTACTACAGCGGTATGTCCGGCTATTAATGTGCTTAGTAAATCATGAAAACCAACTAATGGAATATTACCTGCCATAACAATACCCACTTTTTTACCTGTTAAGGCCGAAGAAATAGTGGGGTAGGCTGTTGTCCAAGTATTGAGCGGGTCAATGGCTAAATATTGTTGATTGATTTGTTCAAGCGCGTGATCAATAAAATGGGGTAAAAACCATGAATTTTGCTGATAGGCATTAGTTTTTACCTCCTCCAATTGGCTATTTCCAGGGTTTAAATATTGGTCGCCTAAAGTAAAAAAATGCCCAATTCTTGCTTGTAAGTTCATGCTTGTTCTTTATATTTGTAGGGCAAAATTACGTTACTAATTTTTTAAATAATTTATTATGGCTATCAAAATTACGGATGAGTGTATTAACTGCGGTGCTTGCGAACCAGAATGTCCAAATAACGCTA
>CANHLZ010000125.1 GCA_947461595.1 Bacteroidota bacterium
TACTGATTGCCGCTTTAAGCGCCGAAGGAAAAAGTACGATTCAAAATATTGAACAAATTGATAGAGGCTATCAAAACATTGATACTCGTTTGCAAGCGCTGGGTGCGCATATAAAAAGAATTTAATTCCTATTAAAATTTGGCAGGTGTGCCAAGTATTAAATAGAGAAGCCCTAACTTTTCAGTTTAGGGCTTCTCTATTTAATTATTTATTATTAAAATTTGGCAGGTGTGCCAAGTATTAAATAGAGAAGCCCTAACTTTTCAGTTTAGGGCTTCTCTATTTAATTATTTATTATTAAAATTTGGCAGGTGTGCCAAATTTGGGTATGCTCTTTTTAATAAACGCTCTTAAATGATCTGTACTGGTAGACAAATCTTCTTTACGCAAATACATCATATGCCCACTTCGGTAGCCTTCCCAAAACATTCTGTCTTGGATTTTTCCAGCAGGATCCATTTGCCATAAATTATATTTAGCATTGAAATAATCGCAAGCACCATCATAATAACCTGATTGTACCAATAAATTCAAATAAGGATTTTGCATCATGGCTTGTCGTAAATCATCCCCCGTAGTGTTATTATTATTATCCCAAGGACGAACTGGTCCAAAAATATAATAATTCAAATCTGTTTTATAGCCCAACTCATCTCTTAAATACATATTGATGGCTGGTGTAAAAGAATGCTCCCAAGAAGTTAACTCTGAATTGTAATCAGATCTTTGTCCAGCATCTTTTTTATCTATTCCAATATAGCGTGAATCTAAACGACCCACTGTTTTACCTTGATCACGTAATAACTCTTTCCAGAAATAATCAAATGGGATAGAAAGGCTTTGTTCTAGAACTTCTTTCACACCAATACCCGTATAACGAGAGATTTTTGTAGCCACCTCTTGTCTTTTTTCTTTGGACAAAGATCCCCCCTGTGCTAAAGCTGGCATTAATTCATTAATGGTGAAAGCTTCTATTTCAGGTAAAATCGCTGTTAGATCTTTGGATTGTAGATCTGCAGGTAATTGTTTATGATGCCAAGCAGTGGCTGCCATATAAGGTATACGTAAAGCACCGCTACTTGTTTCATCACGCTTCAATCCCAAGTCGGTTGGAGAAACTAAAACAACTCCATTCAAATACATCCAATGTGCATTTTGTAATTCTAAAGCCAATCCAGATACACGAGCAGTACCATAACTTTCGCCAATTAAAAATTTAGGAGAAGCCCAACGCTTGTTTCTAGAAACAAATGTGTTGATCCAATCTGCTAGATATTTAATATCAGCATTCACGCCAAAAAATTTAGAAGTAGGCACTGTTTTATCTAAAATTCTTGAGAAACCTGTATTCACTGGATCAATGTAGACGATATCTGCTGCATCTAATAAGGATTGAGGATTTTCATCAAATCCATAAGGTTGCACAGGATACCCTTCATCATCAATTTTTAATTTTCGAGGTCCTGTATAACCAATGTGCATCCATACACTTGCAGTACCTGGTCCACCATTAAATGAAATAAGCAAAGGACGGGTATCTCTATTGGTTACATCGGTTCGCTCATAATACACATAAAATAAAGCAGCTATAGCTTTACCATTTTCATCCCAGACGGGCATGGTGGCAGCAGTTGCTTTATAAGGTACTTTTTGTCCCTTAATAGTCACTTCTCCTTTTGTTTCTGATTTTTGTTCTAAGGACAACTCTCTTTTAAAAGCAGCATTTTTATCTGGTGCACTTGCAGCGGCTGCGCCAGCTGCAGGAGCTGCTGCAGGTTGAGTTTCGGTATAGTTACGCTGCGCTTGTACAAATAATGTTGTTAGTAATAACAAATAAGTAAATAATTGTTTTTTCATAATTCAAATTTTTGGTTGGAATAATTTTAGTGGATTAAATATACACTCATATTTGAATTTGTCAACAACCGTTAGTGTAATTATTTATTTAGCAAGTAATTCACTAATTTAGTCCTGGCAGAAGCCTATTAAACCTATTTGAGGATGTCAGCAATATTAAAAACTGAAGTTCGGAAAGTTATTATATTAACTGCGCCTTCGGGGGCAGGTAAAACCTCTATAACCAATTACTTATTAAAGAATTATCCCTCCCTTTCTTTTTCGGTTTCGGCTACCACAAGAGCACCAAGGGGTTCTGAACAAGAAGGCATTGCCTACCATTTTATAAGCCCAGCTGCGTTTGAAGGACATATCTATCAAAATGATTTTTTAGAATACGAAATGGTCTATAAAGATGTCTATTATGGTACGCTTAAATCGGAACTGACTCGAATTTGGGCGCAAGAAAAAACACCCGTATTAGATATTGATGTGAAAGGCGCCTTAAAAGTACAAGAACAATTGGGAGCGGATTGTCTTTCTATTTTTATACAACCTCCTTCTATTGAAGTATTACAGGAGAGATTGGAGAAAAGAGAAACTGAATCACCAGAGGCTATAAAAATTAGAGTAGACAAAGCTGCTTTTGAAATGAGTTTTAGCAATCAATTTAAAGCAATTGTTAAAAATGAAACACTCGAAAAAGCGTGTAAAGAAGTCTCAGACCTTATTGATCAATTTTTAGCAAACGCTTAAAAAAAATAAATTATGTCATTACAAGGAAAAACTGTTTTTATAACAGGAGGGAGTAGGGGAATTGGGAAAGCCATGGCATTAAAACTTGCTGCAGCAGGTGCTAACATTGTTATTGCTGCAAAGTCGGTACAAGAAGACCCCCGTTTAGGAGGTACTATATTTTCGGCAGCAGAAGAAGTAGAAGCCTTGGGCGTAAAGGCTTTGGCGGTACAAGTAGATATTAGAGACGAAGCACAAATTGCAGCGGCCATTCAACAAACTGTTGAAAAATTTGGGGGCATTGATATTGTAATTAATAATGCAAGTGCGATTCAATTAACCGATACCGCGAGTACCCCTAGTAAAAGATTTGATCTAATGCATAGTATCAATGTACGTGGCACTTTTTTGGTAGTACAACATGCACTGCCTTATTTAAGAAAATCAGCTCATGCACATATTTTAACTTTATCGCCCCCCATTAATATGGCACCAAAATGGTTAGGACCACATGTTGCTTATACGATTTCAAAATATGATATGAGTATGATGACTCTTGGCTGGGCGGAAGAATTTAAAGAAGATAACATTGCTTGTAACTCTTTGTGGCCGCGCACTACCATTGATACGGCTGCGGTTCGTAATTTATTAGGCGGTCAAGCATTAGCCAATATGAGTCGCACCACTGATATTATTGCAGATGCCGCTTTTTTTATATTGAGCAAAGAAAAATTACAGTATACGGGTAAAACTTTTATTGACGAAGAAGTATTGGCTGCTGAAGGAATTACCGATTTGGCACATTATTCGGTCGTGCCAGGGGCTACATTATTTTACGACTTATTTTTATAATATTTTATTCCTTTTTAATTATTTCAATTTAAATAACCATTTTATGAAAAGAATTTTAATTGCTGGATTACTTTTATTTAGTGTAAGTGTATTTGCACAAAAGAAAAACAAAGTGGACCCTGCCCAACAACAAATAAATGCAAATAAAGAAGCAACACTTGCTGCTTTAAACAACGCCTATGAAGCAGATAAAAAAACAGCTTTGCAAATTTGGGAATATGCCGAAGTGGGTTATAAAGAAAATAAAAGTGCTGCCTTACACGTACAAAATTTAAAAGCAGCGGGCTTTACTGTAGAAACTGGTGTTGCTGAAATTCCTACTGCCTTTGTAGCTACTTATGGCAGTGGTGCTCCTGTGATTGGAATTTTAGCTGAATATGATGCCCTTCCGGGATTGTCACAAACTGCTAGCCCAGAGAAAAATCCTATTGCTGGCAAAAATGCAGGTCATGGTTGTGGTCATCATTTATTTGGAACCGCTAGTGTTAGCGCTGGAATTGCTATAAAAGATTTAATGGTTGCAGGTAAATTAAAAGGTACTATTAAAGTATATGGTTGCCCTGCTGAAGAAGGTGGCAGTGGTAAAGTATTTATGGTACGCGCGGGTTTATTTAATGGAGTAGATGCTGTGATACATTGGCATCCTGATGATGTAAACGCAGTGACCACGACTAGCGCCTTAGCCAATAAGTCTGCTAAGTTTAAATTTTATGGTATTTCAGCACATGCTGCTGCACAACCAGAACAAGGACGTTCTTCTTTAGATGCGGTAGAAGCGATGGACAATATGGTTAATATGATGCGTGAACACGTTCCGCAAGAAACTAGAATACATTATATCATTACTAGTGGTGGTAAAGCACCGAATGTTGTTCCTGATTTTGCAGAAGCCTATTATTATGTTCGTCATCCAAAACGTAAAGACGTTGTAGAGATTTTTGACAGAGTGGTAAAAGCTGCTGAAGGTGCCGCTTTAGGAACTGGAACGAGATTTCAATATGATATCATAGGTGGTACGCATGATTTATTAATTAATAAAACTTTAGCCGAAGCCATGCAAACTAATTTAGAAAAAGTGGGTGGTGTTGTTTATACAGAAGCTGAATTAAATTTTGCAAAAAAAATTGAACCTAGTTTTATTGGTACAAAAGTAGATGTAGCCACTGCAGCTACAGTAAAGCCACTTAGCTATATCAA
>CANHLZ010000126.1 GCA_947461595.1 Bacteroidota bacterium
CTGATGCAGAGAATGGAGCAAGTAGTACGATGACTTCAATTTTAGGACGTATGGCTACTTATACTGGACAAGTGATAGAGTATGATAAGGCCATTAATTCTGGGTTAAATATTCATCCAAAAGAATATGATTTTAATGCAGCACCACCGGTGTTACCTAATGCAGATGGATTCTATCCTATAGCAGTACCTGGTGTTACTAAATACTTTTAGTAGCTATTAAAAGCTAAGAAGTTGGTATAGCTTACTCAACTTAAACCTCCGAGATACTAGTTATTTCGGAGGTTTTTTATTTAAAATAATAATAAGAAAGCTTTGTACCTAGCAGCCATTGATTTAATAAAATCTGTGAGTTTGTATTTGTTTAAAATGTCAGTGGGTGTATCTGCAGCACCTTGTATTAAGCCTACGCAGCTCGGCTTGCCACAATTACAAATAAATTGTTGTGCAATTCTCCATTCTGTAGCTGGATAAAAAAAGCGAAGTTCTTCCCCATCTTCAATATCACTAATACATTCTAATTGCATGGTAGTGGTATTAAACAAAACATTGGGCTCGCAACAATGATTTACATATTGTAAATATTCAGGAAATAAATGAATGTGTTTGTGTTCGCTCACTTGTACCGTTAAATAATTAGGCGTATCCACAATTTTAGAAGCATTAAATGCGACAATTACATCGCCGTTTTTAAACGACGCATTGGCAAATAATCCATGCTGTTGATTTTCTTTGTTTTGTTTTAATTCGCAATTTTCATGTTGACTAATCATGATAAAATCTGTTGGATGGTATGGCAAAGACATAAAGAAGAATAGGTTTAGAATACTAATTTAAAAGCTTTATAAATGATAATCAAAAATAGGCCCCATTTTCTTCTATAGGAAAAATGATTATGGATTAACTATATTGTGTTCACATCCTCTATAAATGAAAAAAAGATACCAGGTACTTACCGTTTTGTCCTTACTGTCCATGATTACATTCTTGGATCGTATTGCACTTTCTTCCGCAAGTGGCACTATTATGGATGAATTGCATATAACAACAGTACAGTGGGGTTGGATATTGGGCATGTTTACTATTGCCTATGCTGCATTTGAAATTCCAACAGGTTGGCTGGGTGATAAATTTGGTGGTAAAAGAATTTTAATAAGAGTAGTGCTTTGGTGGTCATTTTTTACTATCATGACTGGCTTTGCATCTGGCTTTATGATGTTACTCTGTGTTCGATTTTTATTTGGAATGGGGGAAGCGGGTGCTTATCCAAACACTTCCATTGTTTTATCTAAATGGTTCCCGGTATTAGAAAGAGGCCGCGCTCAAGCCACCATTTGGGGGGCTTCTCGTTTAGGTGCTGCACTAACTCCTTTCTTAGTGATTCCTATTCAACAAAAATACAATTGGCAAACCTCCTTTTATGTGTTGGGTGCCGTTGGGGTAGTTTGGACTCTTTTTTGGATTTTTTGGCATAAGGAAGAACCGGCAGAATGCAGGTCTATCTCAAAAGAGGAGCTAGAACACATTTTAGCTACTCGTGATTTACCTGTTCATAAAAAAGATGCCCTCAAAATATCTGTTTGGAGTGGATTTAAGTCGACCAATTTATGGTTTTTACTCGCTATGTATATTTGTTATGCGGTGGGTGCTTATTTTTTTCAAAGTTGGTTTCATACCTACTTAGAAAAGGGCAGGCATATTGCCAAAGATCAACTTATTTGGGCCTCCTCTATTCCCTATTTATTGGCTGCAATAGGTTGTTTTACAGGGGGTTGGCTAAGTGATAAAGCTTGTTTGCGTTGGGGTAAGAAATGGGGTAGACGAATAGTGCCCATGGTGGGTTTATCTGTCGCGGGCTTATGTATTATAGGTGCTGCCTTGGTGGCGGACAACCTAACTGCCATCATAGCATTGGGTGTTGGAATGGCTTTTATGGATGTAACCGCTCCGGTTGCTTGGGCAGTGGCCATGGATATGGGAGGAGAAAAAAGTGGGACCATTTCAGGTTCCATGAATAGTGCAGGTTTAACGGGGGCTTATTTGAGTACAGTATTTTTTGGCTACATGGCTACTACCTATGGGTATTATTTACCCGTACTCTACATTGGCATTATTGTTTTTATAGGTGCTTTTATTTGGTTAAAAATTGATGCAACAAAAAAAATTCAATTTACTGCCCTAGCGCCTAATGTAAATAAATAAAAATTACCTCTTTGTTACCATTAGCTAAATAGAACAACTACTTGTTTTAAATTAAACAAGATTTAATAACTTGTTGTGCTGAAATGTTGATTTCATTTGATATTTAATAATTAGCTCAAAATTTTAAACCATGAAAATATATTTATTTTTAGTATCCTTCCTTTTGGGGAGTTTACTAGGTCAAGCTCAGTATACAAAAACGGAAAACTTAAATAGGATTAAACTTCCTAATGGTTGGTCTTTGAGTCCTGCTGGAAAAAGTTTGCCTTTGGGTGATTTGCCATTAAACATGGCCGTTTCCTCTTCAAAAAAATATATAGCAGTCACTAATAATGGGCAAAGCAAGCAAAGTTTACAATTAATAAATGTTGAAACTAATAAAGTAGTTGATAATATAACTATTGATAAATCCTGGCTAGGTATTGCATTTACTAAAGATGAAAAAACATTATATGCTTCTGGAGGCAATGACAATTGGATTTTAAAATATGCAATTAAAAATGAAAAATTAATTTTAGTAGATTCTATTAAATTAGGGGAGAAGTGGCCAACTAAAATTTCTCCCGCGGGTATTTGTATTAATGATGAAAAAAATATTTTGTACGTAGTTACAAAAGATGATAGTAGTTTGTATCAAATAAATTTAATTAGTAAAAAAATAATTAAAAAAACAGCACTGCCTGCCGAAGCTTTTACCTGTGCATTGTCTAATGATAAATCAGAATTATACATAAGCATTTGGGGAGCAAAAAAATTATTAGTGTATAACACTGCCCAACAAAAAGTGGTTGATCAAATTCCAACTGGAACACATCCCAATGATTTTATTATTTCAAAAAATGGAAAAATAATTTATGTTGCCAATGGCGAGGACAATAGTGTTTCTGTAATTGATATTAAAAAAAGAAAAGTGATTGAAACGCTTAATAGTGCTTTGTATCCTGATGCGCCAACAGGTTCGGCTACCAATGGCCTTGCATTAAGTGAGGATCAAAAAACATTGTACATTGCCAATGCTGATAATAATTGTTTAACCGTTTTTGATGTGAATGAAGTAGGTTCTTCTCAATCAAAAGGTTTTATTCCTGTTGGATGGTATCCTACCAGTGTTAAAGTTATTCGCAATAAAATTTATGTTACCAATGGAAAAGGATTTTCTTCCTTCCCCAATCCATTAGGACCCGATCCTTACAATAAAAATGCGCAGATGGCTGTTCAAAAAGGATTATTAAAAAATACAGAAGAGGTTCAATACATAGGCGGATTGATGAAAGGCACTTTAAGTATTATTTCTAAGCCAAGCGAGAAACAATTAAGCTTATACGCACAAGCTGTTTATCAAAACACTCCCTATTCTAAAACCAACGAATTATTATCCAATGCAGAAATAGGTTCTGTAATACCGCAAAAAGTAGGAGACTCTTCTGCCATCAAACATGTCTTTTATATTGTCAAAGAAAATAGAACCTATGATCAAATTTTAGGAGATGTCAAAGAAGGCAATGGAGATCCTAGTTTGTGTTTATTTGGCGAAAAGATTACGCCTAATTTTCATGCACTTGCCAAAGAATTTGTTTTATTAGATAATTTTTATGTGGATGGGGAAGTAAGTGCCGATGGACACAATTGGTCATTAGGCGCTTATGCAAATGATTACTTAGAAAAAAATTGGGTAACAAGTTATGGCGGTCGTGGCGGAACTTATGATGCCGAAGGAACACGTGCCATAGCCAATAATAAAAATGGTTTTATTTGGGACTTTGCAAAACGTGCCGGTATTTCTTATAGAACTTATGGAGAGTTTGCAGATGATTACAAAGCAAATATTCCAGTATTAGAAAATCACTTTTGTACTTATTATACTAGTTGGGATCAAAGCGTAAGAGACACTACTCGAGTAGGGCAATGGAAAAGAGACTTTGATTCTTTATTAGCCATTAATGCGGTGCCGCAATTAAATACCTTGAGAATTATCAATGATCATACCGAAGGAATGAAATTAGGAAGACCCTCTCCCTATGCGCATGTGGCCGACAATGATTTAGCCGTGGGTATGTTTATTGAATACTTAAGTAAAAGTCCCATTTGGAAGCAGAGTGTTGTATTTGTAATAGAAGATGATGCGCAAAATGGTCCAGATCATGTGGATGCACATAGAAGCCCTGCTTTTGTTGCAGGAGGATTTGTAAAAAGAAATTTCATAGACCATACCATGTATTCAACCAGTTCCATTTTAAGAACCATTGAATTAATTTTAGGCATGCCCCCTATGAGCCAATACGATGCAGCAGCTACTCCACTTTGGAGATGTTTTGATAAAAACCCTAATGCGATGGGGTATATGGCTAAGCCATTGCAATACGATATCAACGAAAAAAATACGGCCCATAC
>CANHLZ010000127.1 GCA_947461595.1 Bacteroidota bacterium
ATACGTTTTGTTTCTTCGTCTTCCCTTGTAATAATTTGATAAATTGATTCTATCCATTGATGAATGCCCGTAACCTCCGTTGCATGTAAACCTCCATCAATCCATACAACCGCTTTTCCTTCTTTAGACAATTGTTTAGCTTCTTCTAAGGTTAGATTTTCGGCATGTGCTAGTTTTTGAGCAATCGATTTATACTTTTCTAAATTGGCTAAATTATTAGGATCTGAAACTATTAGCATGTATTGATTGCGACCTTCTTCGGTCTTGCCTATCACTTGCAGTTTTACTTTTTTAGAAGCAGCTGCTATTTTTTTTAAATAAGATTCTGTCTGTGTGAAATTAGCAAGTTGATAATTATCCCCTATGGCAAAACCAAAATGTGATTTAGGAGTAGGTACATTTTGTGCAGATATGAAAAATCCTGTGTTCACAATCAATACAAGAAGAAATATTATTTTACGCATGATAGAAGATTTAAATAAGTATATTTTAAATTAATAATAATTATAGTTAAGAAATTTTATTTCGCATGGGCTTGTCTATCAATAACAAATTGAATTAAATCATCTAATACAATATTGGCTCTAGCACAAGCATCATCAATATCCTCTCTAGAAACATTAGTAGCAAAGGCTTTGTCTTTAATTCTTTTTTTAGCTCCTTTTAATTCCATCCCATGATACCCTTCTGGTCGCATTAATGAATAAGCATGAATTAATCCAGAGAGCTCGTCAAAAGCATAAAGCATTTTGTCCATATTGGTAATAGGTTCTACTCCAAAATGAATAGGCCCATGAGAGGCTATGGCTCTAATTATTTCTGAATCAATTTGTTTTTCTTCCAAGTATTCAATGATTTTTTTACAATGTTGTTCGGGCCATTGATCCCAGTCTGCGTCATGAAGTAAACCAGCCATTTCCCAGCGCCATTGATCTGCTTCATTTAAATTTTCTTTTTCCGTAGCCCAAGATTTCATTAAATGAGCCACTTGCTTCATGTGTAATTGAAGCTTGGGATTCAAAACCCAAGAGGTAAATAAATCATTGGCTTCCATTACCGAAAGAACATTGCCTTTATTAGCTGGATTTCCGAATTCCGTTCTCCCTAAAATTAATGACATCTCTTTTTACTTTTTTTAAAGTTACTACTAGCGCCCTTTATTGTCAATTTTTTTTATTCAATTTTTAAGGGGTGTAATAACTTATAATTATTTACTTGTTTTAATAATTTGAATCTTACCATTCATTAAAACTTTGGCAGTGGCTTGTGTGTTAGATTTTATTTTTACATTGGTTACTTGCCCAGCACTCCAGCTCATATCAATTTCATAATTGCCTCTTGTTTTAATGCCTTTTACTGCCCCTGCAGGCCAAGCCTTAGGTAAGGCAGGTAATAATTCAATATAGTCGGCATTAGACTGAACCAGCATTTCTGCCACTGCAGCAGCCCCTCCAAAATTACCATCAATTTGAAAAGGAGGATGTGCGTCTAATAAATTAGGATAAGTGCCTCCTGCATTGGTATAATTTTCTTTTGTTTCATCAGGAGGAACATACTTTAATAATTCACGATACATTTTATACGCATGATCTCCGTCTTTTAATCTAGCCCATAAATTAATTCTCCAACCTTTGGACCAGCCTGTTGTTTCATCCCCTTTTATTTCTAAAGATCTTTTGGCAGCAGCAGCAATCGTTGGAGTTTTATCTACTGTCACATGGGTGCCAGGAAACAAGCCATACAAATGACTTTGGTGACGATGCTTGGGCTCATTGTCTTCCCAGTCATAATACCACTCTTGTAAATTACCAGCCTTCCCCACTTGATAACCATGTAAATTATTTAACGCTGCAGAAATTTTTAATGCAAAATCATTGTCGTTTTTTAAAATCTTTTGCGCAGCTATTATATCTAAAAACAATTCTCTTGTCATTGCTAAATCGGAAGTACCACCAGAAAGAACAGACCCTACAAAACCGCTTGGAGTTTTAAAAGTATTTTCTGGAGAAGTAGAGGGGGAGGTAATTAATTGACCGCTGCTATCTGGAATTAAAAAAGCCAAACAAAATTCTGCAGCACCACGCATTAATGGATATGCTTTTTGTTCTAGGAAATTTTGATCTTGTGTAAATAAATAATGTTCCCATAAATGTGCCGATGCCCAAGTGCCTCCCATGGTCCAATTGGCCCAACTCGGATCTCCATTACCAAAATTACCTACCGGGTTAGACATGGCCCATATATCTGAATTGTGATGAGCTACCCAACCTGGCATATTATAAAATGTTTTAGCAGTAACTTTTCCAGTAGTGGAAAGATTCCCAATAAATTGTAAAAAGGGTAGATGCATTTCAGACAAATTGGTATTTTCGGCCAACCAATAATTTTCTTCTGCATTAATGTTGATAGTATAGTTACTCGACCAAGGAGGTTGAAGATAATGATTCCACAATCCTTGTAAGTTAGCAGGCACTCCTGGTGTGCGTGAACTAGAAATTAATAAGTACCGTCCATATTGAAAATATAAGGTTTCCAAATAAGGGTCTGATTCCCCTTTGGCGTAACGTTTTAAACGTTCATCAGTGGGTAAATTAACCAAATCCTTATCTCCTAATTTTAATTCAACACGTTTAAAATAGGTTTGATAATCTTTAACATGTTGTTTTTTTATCTCCCCCCAACCTGTTTGTTTGGCATGATTTAATTGTGCTTCAGCTATGGCTATATTATTTAACCCTTTGGTTGCGGGGTCCTTATCAAATCCATTGAAACTGGTTGCCATAGAAATATAAATAGTCGCTTCTGTTGCACCAGCTAAACTTAAAGAAGAGTCGGTTTTTGTAATTTCACCTGTCGTAGATTGAATTTGAATATTAGCTGTAAAGCGAGTCCCCTTTTTGCTATCATACATAATAGCATTTCGAGTTTTTTGCAAATAACTTGGATCTGCTTTTATTGGCGCCAGCCCGTTTATTTGAATGGTATTATTGTTATTGGTGGTGGTGTGTTGTAAAAGAGATTGAAAATATACAGTGAAGCCTAGTGCTCCCGTTTTTTTACTGGTTAAATGTATGGCCACTATTTTATCAGGATTGGAAACCAAGTATTCTCTTTCTATACTATTATCATTAGAAGTAGTTTTAACTTTTGCAATGGCTTGATCAATATCTAATTCACGATAATAATCTGTAATATAGGGATCATCATTTATTTCTAAAAATAAAGTGCCTAGGGGTGCATAAGATTCAGAGAATTTACCTTGTAATTTTTTTATTAACTCTCCTGCTTTTTTATAATTTTTTTCTTGTAATGCTTTTCTTACTGCAGGCAAATTTTTATACGCTTGCGGATTCATATTGGCATTGACTGGTTCTCCTGACCATAAAGTAAGATCGTTTAAATATATTTTATCAGTTGCAATGCCTCCAAATACTGTAGCGCCTTGACGCCCATTGCCTATTACCAAAGCTTCTTCAAAATACTTGGCAGGTTGATCATACCAAAGTTTAAGTGGTTGTTGAATAGACGCTACCGGAATATTGACAGAGACCTGTTTTGGTGCTTGCTTTTTTTTGATTTGTTTTTTCTGTGCAAATAAAATTACCGGACAGCAAACCACCATTAAAATAACTTTGTTAAATTTCATAGAAAATAAATTGTAATTCAATTTAAAGGTTTTTTCTTTTATTTTTTAGCTTTAATAGTCGTTAAAATTTTATCTAAATCATTTAACTGTATGGCCAATTCTGCTTTTAGTTCTTCGAAAACTTTGTAAGAACCTGCTGTTGGTTTGTAATCTCCAGATTCTACAACACGCATTAATGCTGCTAATTTATTATCTAATTTAATAGGATAATTTAATGGGTCTTGTGAACTTTGATTTTTTACTTGATATAAATTTTCTTCAATTGAAGAAAGTTTTTCCATGAGTATTTTTATTTCATTCGTACGTTTTGGTTTTGAAGAAGCCATTTCTGTTTTAAGTTTTTCTTTGATGGCTCTAATATGTATAACAGCATCATTGGCTTTACTTACTTCATCTCTAATTTGAATCGATAATGTAAATTTTTCTTCCAAATCTGCCATACTAATATCTGTAGCTCTCGGATCTAATTTGATATCAAAAGATTCGGTTACCGACTTTCCACCTGAAGTCATCCTAACTTGGTACTTACCTGGAACTGCCATAGGGCCTGTGTATACAGGTGCCCCCCAAAAAATCATGCCTTTAAAATAAGTAGCACCAGGATATTTTAAGTCCCATTCAAATTTATTTAATCCAGTCTTAATAACTGGTGCAACTGGCTTTCTATCATCTTCCTCTTCTTCCACGATAGCGCTGTCCTTTTTTTCTTTTGGAACGGCTCCGATAAATGTTTGAATGGCTACCCCTTCCTTATTTAAAATTTCTATTTTTAAATCTTTTGCGTCTTTGTCTAAATAATATTGAAATACTGCTTTTTGAACATTTCTAACAGCATAATAAGGTTTAAATAGATGTACCCCTGCTTGTATGCCTTGGTCTTTGGTTCTTACAGGAGAAATATCATCTAACACATAAATGGA
>CANHLZ010000128.1 GCA_947461595.1 Bacteroidota bacterium
ACCACAATAAAAGGACCTGGAATATTTTTAGCACAGTTTATGGGTGATGTTGCACCATTTAATACTTTAGAAAGTATTTGTAAATGGGCTGCCGGATTAGGTTTCAAAGGAGTACAAATTCCTACTTGGGACCCAAGATGCATCGATTTAAAAAAAGCGGCCGAAAGCAAAACCTATGCCGATGAAATAAAAGCAATCGTTGCTAAAGCAGGAATGGAAATCACAGAATTGTCCACGCACTTGCAAGGACAATTGGTAGCAGTGCATCCAGCTTACGATGCGCAATTTGATGGCTTTGCTCCCAAAGAAGTACATGGTAATTCAAAAGCAAGAACAGAATGGGCTGTACAACAATTAATATATGCAGCCAAAGCATCGCAAAATTTAGGATTAAATGCCCATGCTACATTTAGTGGTGCCTTGTTATGGCATACGGTTTACCCATGGCCACAACGTCCTGCAGGATTGGTGGATACAGGATTTAATGAATTAGCAAAAAGATGGTTACCTATATTAAATGAATTTGATAAAGTAGGTGTTGATCTTTGTTATGAAATTCATCCTGGCGAAGATTTACATGATGGAGCTACTTATGAAATGTTTTTAGATAAAGTAAAGCAACATCCTCGTGCATGTTTATTATATGATCCATCTCACTTTGTTTTACAATGCATGGATTACTTAGGCTATATAGATGCATTTCATGAGCGCATTAAAATGTTCCATGTAAAAGATGCAGAATTTAATCCAACAGCAAAGCAAGGCGTTTACGGTGGTTATCAAAATTGGATAGACCGTGCAGGTAGATTTAGATCTTTAGGGGATGGGCAGGTAGATTTTAAAAGTATATTTAGCAAATTAGCTGCCTATAATTTTAAAGGCTGGGCCGTAATGGAATGGGAATGTGCTATCAAGCATCCAGAAGTAGGTGCAGCAGAAGGGGCTATTTTTATTCAAAAAAATATTATCAAAGTAACAGAAAAAGCTTTTGACGATTTCGCCAACACCGGATCAGACGAAGCATTTAATAAAAAAATATTGGGCATTTAAACACTAAAAACAGAAGTACAATGAAGAAGGTTTTATTTATTATGACAGCGGCAATGGCCATGATGGCATGTGGTGGTGGATCAACAGATGCAGCAAAAACAGCAACAGCTGAAGCTAAACCAGCGGCACCTGCAGTGGCAAGTTTATCTGATAATCCAGATTATCAAAAAGGATTGGCCTTGGTAGCAGGGAGCGATTGTTTAACTTGTCACAAAACGAGTGAAAAAAATATTGGGCCAGCTTACAAAGATGTAGCGGCAAAATATGAAAATACAGAAGCCAATATTAAGATGTTAGCTTCAAAAGTGATGAAAGGCGGAAGTGGTAACTGGGGTGCAATTCCTATGTCTCCTCATCCACAATTAAAACAAGAAGATGTAGAGGCGATGATAAAATATGTCTTACTTTTAAAGAAGTAAGAATTTACAACTACATTATTAATTTACACAACCAATTATCATGAAAAAATTATTGCTGGCCTGCTTGGTAACATTTGTTTGTACACAAACCAATGCACAAAAATGGACTTCCTTATTTGATGGAAAAACTACCAAAGGTTGGCATAGTTTTGGTAAAGCCACAGCTGGTGAAGCTTGGACAGTAGACAATGGTACTATTGTATTGGATCCAGCTGCTAAAAAAGAAGGGAAAGAAGGTGGCGATATTGTTACTGATGAAAGTTATAATGACTTTCATTTGCAATTAGAATGGAAGATTGCTAAAAACGGAAATAGCGGTATTGTCTTTTTTGTACAAGACGATCCAATCAAGTATAAAAATACCTGGCATACAGGACCTGAAATGCAAGTGCTAGACAATGATGGTCACTCTGATGGAAAAATCATTAGCCACAGAGCTGGGGATTTATATGATTTAATCGTAGGCAAAGAAGGAGTTGTAAAGCCTTTTGACGAATGGAACAAAGTAGATATCATTTCTGTAAAAGGTAAATTAGATTTAATCTTAAATGACATAACACTGGTGAGCACTCATTTAGGTGATAGTGGATGGAAAGAATTAATAAGAAGATCCAAATTTGCAAAAGGAGAATCTCCTGATTTCGCAAAGATTTTTTCTGGCCACATAGCATTACAAGATCATGGTGATAAAGTTTCTTATAGAAATATTCGAATCCAAAAATTATAATTCATAATAGTGCAAACTATTCATGAAAACTTCATGCGTCAGGCCCTCGTGCAAGCACAGAGGGCCTTTGACATGGACGAAGTCCCAGTAGGGGCTATATTAGTCATGCATGAAAAAATTATTGCCAAAGCACACAATCAGGTACAACTTTTAAAAGATGTAACTGCACATGCAGAAATTTTAGCCATCAGTAGTGCCTGTGAAAGTTTACAAGCAAAGTATTTACCAGAAGCTACTTTATATGTTACCATTGAACCTTGCTTAATGTGTGCAGGGGCATTGTACTGGAATAAAATAGGACATATTGTATTTGGTGCTTACGATGAAAAAAATAGTTATCGTCGGGTAACTGAAAAAAATCCTTTTCATCCCTCCACTACCCTGGTAGGTGGAGTTTTACAAGATGATTGTGCCGCACTCATGCAAGCTTTTTTTAAAGCCAAGCGTTAAGATATATTATCATGCTATTAGTTTCGTAAAAAATAGCTTTCCTGCGTAATCCTACAAACGGATTACTTCGGAAACTATTTATTTACTTCGCCTCCCTATAGGTATTGAATTAGTATTTCTTTTCTATTTAAGGAAAAAAAGGCTTGCCTTCGCTTAAATCAAAAGAAAGCATTGTAATTTTGAGCTTCATTCAAGAAACAATTAAATAAAAAATATGTCATTTACTTTACCAGCGTTACCCTACGCACACGAAGCCTTAGAACCCCATTTTGATACTTTGACCATGCAAATTCATCATGGCAAACACCATCAAGCATATGTAGACAATTTAAATAAAGCCATTGCAGGTACACCTAATGAAGGAAAGAGCTTAGAAGAATTAGTAAAAGTGGCTGGAACCATTAGTCCAGCGGTGAGAAACAATGGAGGTGGTCATTGGAACCACAGTTTTTTTTGGGCAAGTTTAGCACCTAATGCGGGAGCTGCTCCATCTGGCGCATTAGCGGATGCCATCAATGCTGCTTTTGGTAGCTTGGATGCCTTCAAAGAAAAATTTGCTGCTGCAGGTATGACACGTTTTGGAAGTGGCTGGGCTTGGCTAATTGTCAAAGACGGAAAATTAGAAGTAAGCTCTACCCCCAATCAAGACAATCCATTAATGGATGTGGCTGAAGTAAAAGGCCATCCTATTGTAGGCGCCGATGTTTGGGAACACGCTTATTATTTAAAATATCAAAATAGAAGAGCTGATTATTTAGCTGCTTTTTGGAATGTAGTTAATTGGTCGGTAGTGGCTGAACGTTTTGCTGCTGCAAAATAAAATATAGATTCAAACTATTTTTAAAAACCTGTACTTCAAAAGTGCAGGTTTTTTTGTGCGCTACAATTAATAAAGAAAATAATATCAAGGAACCGGATCATAGCCATGGCCACCTCCAGGCCTGCATTTGCTTAAACGAATTATGCCCAAATAGATCCCTTTCAAAGGCCCATATTTCTGGATGGCTTCGATCGTATAATGAGAGCAAGTAGGGGTAAACCTACACTTGCTTACACCTAGCCAAGGAGAAAGAACATATTGATAAAAACGAATCAATACAATAAAAGGAAAGGCTATTATTTTTTTTAGTGCTTGCAAAAAAAATTAGTTGATGGGTTAAGTTAGTTTTTTAACTAGCAGGCTCAAAGCCTCTTTCAATTTAGTTTGAATTTCTAATTGTGATAATACTAAGGCATCTGTATATAAAAAAAATAAGTTTAAACGCTGGTTGGCTAAAGACACTTGCTCCATAAAACTAGGCTTCTCTAAACGATAGGCTTCTCGTAATAATCTTTTTACCCGATTGCGTTGTACTGCTTTGCGAAAGGTTCTGCTGGGTGCGCCCACACCGGCTTGAACAACACCATTGGGCTCAGTCACTCCCTTACTCGCATCTGGTTCCATTATTTCTATTGTATAAATTAATTTAATAGGAAATGCATTAATAGATTGCCCCTTTGAAAACAAATGTTGAGTTTGTTTTCTGCTTTTTAGTTTATCCTGTTTTTTATATGTAAAAACTTTAGGCAAGCCGCTTGATTTTTATAAAGTACCCTGATGAAAAAAGTCCTCCCCGAAAAACGGGAAGGACTTTAAAATTATTGAATTTATTTGTAATAGTTAGAAAGGGATACTTTCTAGATTAATTTTTCTTTAATCCTTTCTCACTAGATACAGTTAGTTTTTTGCGTCCTTTTTTGCGTCGGCTAGCTAATACTTTACGGCCGTTTGCAGATTCCATACGTTTACGGAAACCGTGAACTGATTTACGACGACGTTTATGGGGTTGAAATGTACGTTTCATTTGATGTCTTTTACTTGCTTAGTTTCTTAAAAAAAAT
>CANHLZ010000129.1 GCA_947461595.1 Bacteroidota bacterium
ACAAGCTATCTCCTGCTTGTACTTTAAATTGTTGTCCTGCGATTTTTACTACTGCTAGCATATTGTCCAAAATTAGGACGGCAAAGGTAATTATTATTATCCCAATTTGCAAGTAATTCTCAAAAAATAATCAGGCTAGGCTTAATTCCCACTTTTCTTCGCATTTAATTGAATTTTAAGGCCTAAAGTAGTTTGATGATCCATAAATTAGTACCTAATTTTGCCCAGCTTTAAACGCTTCAATCATTCCTGATATGATCAATATCAAATCTTTACTGGCTAAGCCCTTTGCTGGGGTCATACATCGACAAATACAAAAGGAGCGCAAAACAGCCCTCACTGACCAACAAAATATTCTAAATCAATTACTTAAGGTAGGAAAAACCACCCTTTTTGGGAAAGAACACCATTTTGAAGGGATCACCGGCTATGCTGGCTTTAAACAAGCAGTGCCTTTAAGGGACTATGAAGATTTTAAAGGGTATATTGAACAAATCAAAAAAGGGACCCAAAATGTCCTTTGGAAGGGGCGTCCCTTGTATTTTGCCAAAACAAGTGGCACCACTAGTGGGGTAAAATACATTCCCATCACCAAGGACTCCATTAGTAACCATATTAATGGGGCAAGAAATGCCTTATTGGTGTATATGTCCATAACAGGGTCTACCCAATTTGCCGGGGGTAAAATGATCTTTTTGAGTGGGTCTCCCGAATTAGAACGCGTGGGGGGTATTCCAACAGGCAGATTAAGTGGAATAGTGAATCACCATATTCCTAAGTATTTAAGGGGGAATCAATTGCCCAGCTTTGAAACCAACTGTATTGAGGAGTGGGAAGAGAAATTAGATGAGATTGTTAAAGAGACCTATAATAAAGACATGACCTTAATTGGAGGGATCCCTCCTTGGATTCAAATGTATTTTGATCGATTGATTGAAAAAACAGGGAAATCCATTAAAGAGCTCTTCCCTAATTTGCAAGTAATGGTTCAGGGGGGAGTAAATTTCGAGCCCTATAAATCAAAATTGTTTGAGACCATTGGTAAAAGTATTGATACTATAGAGCTGTTCCCGGCTAGTGAAGGTTTTTTTGCCTATCAAGATACCAGAGACCAGCCGGGTTTATTATTAAATACCAATAGCGGTATTTTTTATGAATTTGTTCCGTTGGCTCAAGTGCATCAACCCAATCCAACTCGCTTTAGTTTAGCCGAAGTGCAATTGGGCGAACAATATGCCTTAATTATAAATAGTAATGCCGGTTTATGGGGCTATAGCATTGGGGATACGGTGAAATTTGTGAGCATTGATCCTTATCGCATTATAGTCACTGGAAGGGTAAAGCATTTTATTTCCGCTTTTGGTGAACATGTGATAGGAGAGGAAGTGGAGCAAGCTTTGTTACAAGTAACCACAGAAATGAATGTGTCCGTAGTCGAGTTTACCGTAGCACCGCTGATTCAACAGGGACAAGGGAAAAGCCATCATGAATGGTTTATTGAATTTGAAAAAGCACCTTCAGACATGGCCTTATTTAGTAAAAAGTTGAATGAAAATTTGTGTACGAAAAATGTATACTATCAAGATTTAATTGTGGGGAATATATTGGAGCCTTTGCATGTGCGAAGTCTTCAAAAAAATGCTTTTATTAATTATATGCGAACCCAAGGAAAACTAGGCGGACAAAATAAAGTCCCACGTTTAAGCAATGACCGAGCCATTGCCGACGAGTTGGTTCAATATATTTCGAATTAAATAAATAATAGTGTAATTTTAATTTTTAAGAAAATAGTTGGATGAAGCAAAAAAGAATTGCCATTTTTGGATCTACGGGCTCTATTGGGAAGCAAACCCTCGAGGTTATTTCCGCGCATCCAGAATTGTTTGTTGCAGAAATTTTAACGGCGCATTCCAATGATTCCCTTTTAATTGAACAAGCTTTACAATTTGTTCCTAATATCGTAGTGATAGGTGATGTCACTAAATATGCTAACGTAAAAAAAGCACTAGAAGGTAAACCCATCAAAGTTTTTGCAGGAGAAGAAGCATTAGAGCAAGTTGCAGGATTGGATTGCTATGATTTTATGATGGCAGGCATTGTTGGATTTGCTGGACTAAAACCTACTTTAACAGCAGTTGAAAGTGGAAAGGCCATTGGATTAGCCAATAAAGAAACCTTGGTGGTGGCTGGCGATATTGTAATGCGCAAAGCAAAAGAATTTAAAGCAGCCATCATACCTGTAGACAGCGAACACTCTGCTATTTTTCAGTGCTTAGTGGGAGAAGAAAATAATCCGATTGAAAAAATAATTTTAACAGCCAGTGGTGGTCCTTTTTTAGGGAAAAAGCCTAATTTTTTAGTGAATGTAAAAAGAGATCATGCATTACAACATCCCAATTGGGCTATGGGTGCAAAAATATCTATTGACTCTGCCACCTTGATGAATAAAGGCTTAGAGATGATTGAAGCGAAGTGGTTGTTTAATTTAGCGCCACATCAAATTAAAGTGGTCATACATTCACAAAGTATAATACATAGTATGGTTCAGTTTGAAGATGGCAGCATTAAAGCGCAGATGGGACTGCCGGATATGAAATTACCCATTCAATATGCAATGGCCTTTCCACAAAGATTAAAAAATCAATTTCCTAGATATTTATTTGACAAGCCCAATCAGTTGAATTTTGATGAACCAGATGTAAAAACTTTTAGAAATTTAAGTTTGGCTACGGAGGCGTTAAGAAGAGGGGGCAATACACCCTGTGTTTTAAATGCCGCGAATGAAATAGCAGTGTATGCATTTTTAAGAAACAGAATTGGATTTTTGGATATGACTGAATTAATTGAAAAAACTTTGGAAAAAATTGAATACATAGCAAATCCTACCTTGGAAGATTATTTTGAAACCGATGGGGAGGCACGTAATTTCGCAGCCTCTTTAATACAACTATAAATTATATGGACATATTAGCAGTAGATCTTGTAGCAGTGGGTGTAAAAACAGCACAATTTATTTTATCCTTTTCTATATTGGTGGTCTTACATGAATTAGGGCATTTTATTCCTGCACGCTTGTTTAAAACCAGGGTCGAAAAATTTTATTTATTTTTTAATCCAGGGTTTAGTCTTTGGAAAAAGAAAATTGGCGAAACAGAATACGGTATCGGCTGGATTCCTTTTGGTGGCTATGTGAAAATTGCTGGCATGATTGATGAAAGCTTGGACAAAGAACAAATGAAATTGCCACCAGAAAGCTGGGAACTGAGATCAAAGCCTGCTTATCAAAGATTAATTGTAATGTTAGGTGGGGTGTTTGTGAATGTAGTGTTAGCGATTGTTATATTTATAGGACTTTCTTTTTTTTGGGGAGAAGATACTTTGCCTGCCAAGAATGTAATTTATGGAGTGCATCCAAGTGAGCTAGCTAGTAATATGGGTATTAAGGAAGGGGATATTATTGTTTCCTTAGACCAAAAAGAGTTGGATAATTTTGACGCTTTAGAAGGAAAATTAATTTTAACCAATCCTAAAACATTACAAGTAAAAAGAGGAGATAGTTTGATATCCTTATCTATTCCAGCTTCCTTATCAAGTGCCATTGCAAAATTTAAAAAAACCAGTCCATTTGTTACACCTCGAATACCTGTGGTGATAGATTCAGTGGGAAAGTCTGCTGTGGTTTTAAATGGGGCCTTTAATAAAGAGGACACTTTATTAAAAATGAATAATGAAAGTATTCAATATCAATTTGAGTTTTTAGAAGTGAAGAAAAAGTTTGCTGATTCTATAGTGCTAGTGACTGCGAAGAGAGGAGATGATACGGTGTTCATTAAAACTTTAATTAGTGGCTCGGGACAAATAGGGTTGTTTGTAAAATTACCTTATGCCTTATTTAAAACGGAACATAAAAACTTTAGTTTTTTAGAATCAATTCCAGAAGGTGGGCATCGTTGCTATATTACTTTAGACAATTACATTACTGGCATTAAGCAAATATTCACGGGTAAAGTAAATCCGAATGATTCTTTGGGTAGTCTAATTAGTATAGGCAATACATTCCCATCCACTTGGGATTGGGAAAAATTCTGGACTTTAACGGCTATTTTTTCTATTATATTGGCTTTTATGAACGTGCTCCCTATTCCAGCTTTGGATGGCGGACATGCCTTATTTATATTGTTTGAAATGATTACGGGCAGAAAGCCAAGTGATAAGTTTATGGAATATGCTCAAATTGTGGGCATGCTTATCATGTTTGGCTTAATGTTTTACGCTTTAGGATTGGACTTTTGGCGTTTGTTTAAGTAATCCAAGAATTAGTTGTAATTTTGTAGGTTCAAAAGATTTTATTTCCCTTTGGGGATAATGGGGTCGTATGGTTTTGACAGCAATCGTAGCGGTTGGGGTAAGCATGCAGTGCGTTGGGTAATTAGCACTTTAATCTGAATACCAAACAATCAAAAGGC
>CANHLZ010000130.1 GCA_947461595.1 Bacteroidota bacterium
ATATGAAGCAATTACAGGTCCATCTAGTCGTCGTTATGGTGTAAGCATAAAAGTAACATTCTAAAAATTTTAAAAGATATATTATGAAATATAAAAAAATTGTTTTTGGGCTATTGCTAGTTGCTGCAAGTTTTACGGCTTGTACCAAAAAGCTAGATAGCCTTCTTGAAAACCCTAACTATCCTAGTATGTCAACAGCGGATGTTGACTTGTATTTAAATACTATTCAAATTAATTTTAATAGTTTTCAAAATGCAGCTTCTTCAAATGGTGCTGGGATGTCCCGTCAATCTTATTGGGGCGGACCAAAATATAGTAATGGTACAAGACCAGCCGGTTTTGATGGAATTTGGACCACTGCCTATACTGGCATTTTTGCGAATGCAGATGCGATGATTCCTTTGGCCATTAGTCAAAAGAAATATGTTCAATCTGGTATCGCTCGAATTTTAAAAGCCTATACTTTGGGAACTTTGGTAGATCAATTTGGTGACGTACCTTATTCTCAAGCGGTTAAAGGAACAGGCAACGAAACTCCAGCAGTAGATAAAGGTGCAGCGGTTTATGCGGCTGTAATTAGTCTTTTAGATTCTGCAATCGCAGAAATCAAAAACCCAGCAGCTGCTGCAGCACCAAAAGTAGATTTGTACTATGGTGGTTCTAAAGAGAATTGGGTAACCCTTGCAAAAACTTTGAAATTAAAGTTTTACATGCAAGAAAGATTGGTGGTTTCAGTTAAAGATAAAGTACAAGCTTTAATTACTGAAAATGATTTAATTAATACAGATGCACAAAGCTTTAGATTTAAATATTCTAAAATACTTTCACCAGATAGTAGACATCCATGGTATGGAGGTTACAATGACAATGGTGGCGGTGGGTATTTATCTAACTATTTTTTATGGAAATTGGCTGTTGAAAAATACAATGGTAATGTGGCAGGTCTTGGTACACAAACAGTAGCAACTACAACTGGTGATCCAAGATTGCGTTATTATTTTTACCGTCAAGCGCTAAATTTTGCTTGGGCTAATTCTGAAACTGAGCCTTGTTATTTAAATTCACAATTTGTGAGTGCAACTTATCCAGCTTGGTTTCCTAAAGTACCTGAAGAAACTCCTTTCTGTGCGGTTGGTAAAGGATACATTGGTAGAGACCATGGTGATAACAGTGGTGGACCCCCAGATGGTTCTTATGTATCACAAGTGGGTATCTATCCTGCGGCTGGTGAATTTGATTACAGCCAAGGTGGAAAAGTATCATTTGGAATGGGTGCTGGTGGAAATGGTATTAATCCAATCTGGATGTCATTTTTCACCTCTTTCTTAAAAGCAGAAGCAATAGAAGCATTGGGTGTTACTGCTCCAAAGACCTCAGCAGATTATTTATTGGAAGGGGTTTCAGGATCTATCACAAAAGTGACAGGATTTATTTCTGAAATTGGTTATGTAAATACTAAAATTCCTGCTGCTACTTTAGCGAATGATGCACAAATTGCCAATTATAAAACTTTAGTAAGTGATTTATATTCAGCAGCAAGTACTACTTCTGCGAAGATAGACTTGATTATGTCTGAATATATGATTGCAGCTTGGGGAAATGGGGTTGAGCCATACAATAACCTAAGAAGAACTGGAAGTCCTAAAAATGTTCAGTTGGTAGTGGGTGTTCAAAGCCCTGGATTATTTACCAGATCTTTCTACTATCCTTCGGTATTTGTTAATAGAAACTCAAATGCTCCTGCTCAAAAATCAGGAACTGCTGCAAATAAAGTTTTCTGGGATAACAATCCAGATAACTTCATTAAATAAATTTTAAAACAAGAATTGTATGAAAAAAATAATTTATTCTATAGTTTTTTGCAGTCTCCTGTTTGCAGTGAGTTCATGTAAAAAAACAGATGGTCCGGTAAATCCATTGTCGTCCATCAATAATTTTAAAGTGGGTTCTTACTTGATTTTAGATAAAACAATCAATGAGAATTTCAATTTAAACTCCATAGCAACTTCTGCTGTTGGTGTTACCGTGCATCAGTTTGCTGGCGGGGAAAAAATTGACCATATCGAAGTTTGGGCTTCCGCAAGCTCCGATTACGATACCACTAAATGGAAAAAAGTAAAAACAGTTGCTTATGCTGGCGATGCAGTTAATTTAACTGTAAGCGGAGCAGAATTAGCCACTGCATTAGGCGTTGCAAGTTCTAGTTTCAAACCTGGAACATCCTATACTTTTTTCAACAGAATTTTTACTAAATCAGGCGCTAGATATGATGTAAATAATACAGGAACCAACGATGGTTCTGGTTTAAATGGTGGCCCTGAGTACAAGGCTAGCTTTGTATTCGGTGGTATTATTATTTGCCCTTTTGTAGCTCCAATGGGAGGTACTTATAAAGTAATCACTGATGACTGGCTAGGTTCTGCTGGTGCTTTAGTTACTATTACCGATGGTACTGTTGCTAATACTTTAGACCTTAGTGGTGCTTGGCCTGGTGATTCTGGTTACCCTGTTAAAGATCACTTAATTGTTAAAGTAGATCCTGCAACAGGTGCAGCATCAGTTTCCGCTGTAACTTTCATGGATTTGACTATTGATGGTTATGGTACAGCTAAAGCTAATTCTGGTTCTGGTTATGTATTCTCTTGTACAGGAAGAATACAGTTAATCATTGATGTAACTTTGTCAAATCCTGCTTATGGTGCTCAAGGTGGACAAAGATTGGTATTACAAAAGCAATAATCTTACGTTAGCGTAATTAAAAGCTATAAAAAAACTCCCCTCGATTCATTCGGGGGGAGTTTTTTTATTTGATCCATATAGGATCAATATTTCTGAAATGTATAGGGTTTATTTAGATGACGATTTCTTCTTGTTGGTCGTCCAAAAATTGGTATTTCACCAAATGACTTGCATTGGAAGCTTGTGATTTAAGCTTAATCTTATACTTGTTTTTCCAACGCTTTATAATGCTCGTAAATAGCCCCTTGGTTAAATGGGAGTGAATAATAGGGTGTACCACTAAAACCAGGGATTTATGCCCGTGTGTGGCTAGGTAAGCCAATTTCTTCTCCATTTCATCCTCTAATAATAAAGCAGAAGTTATTTTTCCAGAACCAGCACAGGCTGGGCAATCTTCGGAGGTATTAATATTTACTTCGGGTCTAATTCTTTGGCGGGTAGCTTGTAATAACCCAAATTTAGAAATAGATAAAATGGAATGCCTAGCCCGGTCGGTTTTCATATGCTCTTCCAAGGCTTCCTGCACTTTTCTTCGGTTGTCGGGTAGTTTCATATCAATGAAATCAACCACGATGATGCCTCCAATATCGCGCAGTCTTAATTGTCTGGCTATTTCCTCTGCTGCTTCCAAATTGGTTTGCAAGGCATTTTCTTCCTGATTATTGCCCACACTTTTAAATCCACTGTTTACGTCAATTACGTGCAAAGCTTCGGTATGTTCTATAATTAAGTAAGCACCGCTATTTAAATTAACTGTTTTACCAAAACTAGATTTTACTTGTTTGGTAATACCATATTGGTCAAATATTTCCTGATCGCCACTGTATAAACTTAAAATATTGGTTTTATGCGGGGCAATTCTTTGAAGATAACTTAGGGTTAAATCATATATTTTTTTATCGTTGACTACAATTTTATTGAAGTCCTCGCTTAGCAAATCTCTTAATATACTATTGGTTTTACTTTCCTCATTCATAATCCGTGCAGGAGGCAAAGCGCCTTTCATATTAGATTGAATGTTTTTCCAGTTTTGGGTTAGGGTGAGTAAGTCCTCATGTAATTCGGCAGTGCTTTTACCTTCTGCGGCAGTACGCACGATAATACCAAAATTTTTAGGACGCACGCCTTCCAATATTTTCTGTAATCTTTTTCGCTCTTCACCCGAATGAATTTTTTTAGATACCGCCACCATTTCATTAAAAGGGGTCAATACTACAAATCTTCCTGCTAAGGATAATTCGCAAGTCAATCTTGGTCCTTTGGCAGCAATAGGCTCTTTTAAAATTTGCACCAAAAGTGTAGGCTTGCCATTAAGTACTTCACTTATTTTTCCTGTTTTAATAATTTCGGCAGCAGTCTGAAATTTTGAAAAATCAAATGATTGGTTGTCATCATTCATAGACAACTGCGTAAACTTGATCACAGATTTTATATAGGGGCTTAGATCGGTATAATGCAAAAAAGCATCTTTTTCAAAACCGACATCTACAAAGGCTGCGTTTAAACCTGGTATAATTTTTTTTACTTTTCCTAGGTATAAATCGCCCACAGACCAACGGGCATCCATCTTTTCGTTGTGTATTTCAACCAACTTTTTCTCTTCTAACAAGGCAATTTCTACCCCATTTTCTGAGCTATTAATTATTAATTCTTTGTTCACGTATAGCAACTTTTTAAAAACAGTTTGCCAGCAAAATAGCGAG
>CANHLZ010000131.1 GCA_947461595.1 Bacteroidota bacterium
AAAGGAAAAGACATTTTATTTTTCGTTGATAATATCTTCCGTTTCACACAAGCAGGTTCTGAGGTATCGGCTTTATTAGGTCGTATGCCATCAGCGGTAGGTTACCAACCTACTTTGGCTACTGAAATGGGATTGATGCAAGAGCGTATTACTTCTACCAAAAATGGTTCCATCACTTCTGTACAAGCGGTGTATGTTCCTGCGGATGATTTAACCGATCCAGCACCAGCTACTACTTTTGCGCACTTAGATGCGACAACAGTATTGTCTCGTAAAATTGCCGATTTAGGTATTTATCCTGCGGTAGATCCATTGGATTCTACTTCAAGGATTTTGACACCAGCGATTGTGGGTGAAGCACATTATGACACTGCACAAAAAGTAAAAATGATTTTACAACGTTATAAGGAGTTGCAAGATATCATCGCCATCTTGGGTATGGATGAATTAAGTGACGAAGATAAATTAATTGTATCTCGTGCGCGTCGTGTACAACGTTTCTTATCACAACCTTTCCATGTGGCAGAACAATTCACCGGATTAAAAGGAGTATTCGTATCTATCGAAGATACCATCCGTGGATTTAATGCGATAATGGATGGAGATGTGGATGCTTATCCAGAAGCAGCGTTTAACTTGGTGGGAACCATTGACGATGCTATTGAGAAAGGAAAGAAAATGATGGCTACAGCCTAATTATAAATTTCGACTACTTAAACAGCTTTCATGTTATTGGAAATATTAACACCAGAAAAAAAACTATTCAGTGGAGATGTGCAAGGCGTTCAGTTGCCTGGTATTGATGGTTTATTTGAAGTATTAGATAAACATGCTCCTTTGGTGAGTGCCTTAGGGGTGGGTCAGGTAAAAGTGTTAAAAAAAGGGATGCCTTCGGAAATGTATGCCATTCAAGGTGGATTTGTAGAAGTGATCAATAATAAAGCAACTGTTTTAGTGGAAGGCGTTTTATAGACAACCCAATCTGTTAAAAAATAGCTACTATTATAAATAATTGTCCTGGTTGCCATAGGTAGCCGGGATTTTTTTTATATTCACATACCCGAAACTGGGATAGAAGCTTGCGCTATGAAGAAAACATTTCCAATTATATTTACTTTAATAGGCTTATCCATTTTGGGTATCTTATTTATTCAAATTACTTGGTTACAAGGATTACTCATTTTATCTAAAAATCAATTGTCTGACAAGTTGAATCAGTCAGGTGTAATGGTTTCTAATGAGATTGCTAAAAAAATGAATAGTGGCTTATCTTTTCATTTACCCAAAAAAGCATTGGGATTAAACGACGATTATCATTTACATAATTTTGATGAAAGTACTATAGCAGACACTTATAGCCGCGAAGAGATCAATTTAAAAATTAGAATAGCATTAGGGAAGTATGGATTAGGCGATGTGCAATTTGAGTTTGCTGTAGCGGATAAAAAAGGAAATATTGAATTAAAAAGCAACAAGTTTGAAGATGTATTTACAGATGAAGTAAATAGTTTGCAAAGTAGGGTGTCGGTAATACCTCAGGATGTAATAGAGCCATCCGGTCCATTTGAATCTATTATTATAGTCATGCCTAATGTTAGATTGTATTTATTACATGCATTACAATGGGTGATTGTTGGTGTAGTTTTATTTATACTAGTTGTACTAGCCGCGTTTTTTATTACCATTAGGTCATTATTGTCTCAAAGGAAATTGGTAGAAATCAAAAGAGACTTTATCAATAACATGACCCATGAATTAAAAACGCCATTGGCTACCATTTCCTTGGCAGTGGATGCATTAAAAAGTTCAAAAGTAAATACTGATCCAAAATCGATTGAATATTTTATAAATATTATTAAGGAGGAAAATGTGCGCATGAATAAACACGTAGAAATTATATTACAAGCAGCGCAATTAGATAAAAAAGAGAATGAGTTAACTAAACAGCCCACGGATATACATGATTTAATTCAGGGGGTAGTGGATAGTTTTAAATTACAGTTGGAAAACAAGCCTTCCAATGTGCAAACTTTATTAGAAGCCAATCCGGCTGTAATTGAGGTAGATGAAGAGCATTTATTGCATGTACTATCTAATTTGATTGACAATGCCATTAAGTATGCAAAAGACACCATTGACATTATCATCAAGACTAGGTCCGCAAATAATAGAATGTATATCACCATTGAAGACAAAGGCATTGGAATGAATGCAGATGCAATTAAGCATATTTTTGAAAAATTTTATAGAGCCCATTCGGGCAACGTGCACGACGTAAAAGGGTATGGATTAGGTATGAGTTATGTGAAGTGGGTAGTGGATTCACATAAAGGCAGTATTCATGTTAAAAGTGAATTAGGCAAAGGCACTTCCATTGAAGTAGTATTGCCCATTAGTTAAGAAATCCAAAACAAAGAGCCATCTCCATAACTTAAAAAACGATATTGCTGTGCAATAGCATGTTTATAAATGGTTTTCCATTGATCTCCCGTAATAGCAGCTATAATAAGTAATAAGGTAGATTTAGGTTGATGAAAATTAGTAACCAATCCATTGCACAATTTAAAGGAATAGCCAGGAACAATCATCAGTTGAGTGGTGGCAATCAATTTGGTCAAATTTTTTAATTCCATCCAATCTAATAAAGCATTTAGGGCTTCATTATTTGAAATATTCAATTGGTTTAATTCATAAGCATCCCATTGTAGTAGTTTTAAATCGAAGGAATTTAATTGTTCTAAGGAGGTTGTCTTTTTTAAGTGAATAATTTTAACACCTAGCCAATACAAGGATTCGATAGTACGTAGCGTAGTAGTACCCACTGAAATAATAGGAGCAGACTTTTGATTTTTTTTAAGTTTATCTTTTTCAAATTCTTTTTGTAAGAAAAATTCAATGATCGATTTGGGTACTTCAAAAAACTCTGCGTGCATGGCATGATCGCTGATGTTATCTGTTTTTACTGGCATAAAAGTGCCCGCCCCAACATGTAAAGTAAGAAATTGACTATCTATATTTTTAGCAGCCAATGATTGGAATATATTTTCATTAAAATGTAAGCCAGCGGTAGGCGCCGCTACGGAGCCTTCTTCAATCGCATAAGTGGTTTGGTAACGGTCTTTGTCTTCCAGGGTGGTATCCCTTTGAATATAAGGAGGAAGAGGGATATTCCCTATCTGTTCAATAATTTCAGAAAAATGAATATCGCCTTCCCATGAAAATTCTATCAAAAATTTTCCATCTACGGCTTCCATTTTTCTGGCTTGCACTATAATTTTTTTTCCATGCAGTTGAAAACTTTTTTCGAGCCAGCCTTCTTTCCATTTTTTGGCACCTCCTACTAAACAAATCCATTCTACTTTTTGTGTGGCTTGCATGGCCAAGGCTACAGGGCTAAAACGAATGCTAGGTTCTAAACAAAAAATTTCAATTGTAGTTTCTTTTATAGGACTTGCATTGGATAAAGCTGTTTTACTTTTATTATTTATTTCAAATAAAATTCTTGCTGCAATGACTTTGCTATTGTTAAAAAATAAAGTGGATTGCTCAGGAATAAAATCTGCTATATGCGCATAAGTACTTTCTGCAAGTATCTCTTTATCCCAAACCAATAGCTTACTATCCGACCTATGGATAGCTGGGGTATAGGCAATACAATGATCTGGCAAATCATAATCAAATGCTTGAATGGGAAGCCTTGGACGTTCAATCATGCCCTAAAGGTACATATTGCCTTGATTTTCATGTTAATTCACCTGTTTTTCACATAAAAAATGGGCTTTTCCACAGCAATGCACAGCATCAGGATCTATAATTCATATAAAATAGACGGGATTGCTGTACTGCCTTGATTTTCAGCTTGGTTTATTACTTGTGGAAAACTAGAACCCCTGTTTTAGCCTATGAAAGTGGGAAATTGTGTTAATTTGTGTGAACAAGTGGTAAAAATCACTATAATTATTAACAATGACAGGCTTTCACGGAGAATATCAATCAACCATCGACGCAAAAGGACGTTTTCACTTACCGGGCAGTCTTAAAAAACAGCTAGCGGAAGGGGAGAATCACTTTATTGTGAGTAGGGGGTTTGAAAAGTGCTTGACACTTTATCCGTTGAAAAGCTGGCAAAGTATATTAGATAGAATTAGTCAATTGAATGATTTTGATCCAAAAGTGCGTCAGTTTAGACGACAATTTTTGGGAGGCGCTACAGAAGTTGAATTGGATGGGGCAGGCCGTATATTATTGCCACCCACTTTAAGAGAGTTCGCCTTACCAGGAAAAGAAATAGTGTTGGCTGCCGCATTGGATCGTTTCGAAATATGGGATGCAAGTAAGTACAAACAGCTCTTTGAGGATTTCTCTGCAGATGAATTTAGCAATTTGGCGCAAGAAGTAATGGCAGGAATTAAAAA
>CANHLZ010000132.1 GCA_947461595.1 Bacteroidota bacterium
CCTTGGCTCTAAATTCAAAAATATTTAAGGCTGCTGTATCGTCAATATAAATTGGGGCTTGCTCTAATTTTTTAATACCCTTACTATGCAATTGTTGGTATTCGTAATCTTCTAATTTTCCTCTAGAAATTTTTTCCATTTTAATTTCACTCTCCGCACTTAAAATACGTTGCACCAATTGGGAGGCGCTCATTTCTAAACTAAAAAAGCCAACTGCTTGTGGTTTGGTAGGATGCAATGCCGCATTGCGGGCCAAGTTTAATGCGAATGCGGTTTTACCCACAGAAGGTCTTGCCGCTAAGATGATTAAATCGGTGGGTTGCCATCCATAAGTAATTCTATCTAGAGAAGTGAATCCACTTGGCACTCCAGAAATTTCATCTTTCTGTGTTCTTAATAAATCAATTCTGGTCACCGCATGTGCTAAAGCATCTCCAATGTCCACGAAATTTTTCTTCAAATAATTATTAGTGATATTGAACATTTTAGTTTCACTATCATCTAATAAATCAAACACATCGGTACTATCTTCATAGGCGTTGGCAATAACTTCGCCGCTGATTCTTATTAATTCTCTTTGAATAAACTTTTGTAAAACGATTCTGCCATGTGCTTCGATGTTGGCGGTGGAAACTACTACGTTGGTTAATTTTGAAATATAATAAGCGCCACCAATAATATCAAGTTGTTCTCTTGTTTTTAATTCTTCCACCATAGTCAGCATGTCAATGGGCATATTTTGTTGCTGTAAGCCCTGCATGGCAGTAAAAATTAATTGATGTGCTTCTACGTAAAAACATTCAGGCTTAAGTATTTCACTAATGGTGTCAAAAGCACTTTTATCCAATAAAATAGCCCCTAAAACTGCTTCTTCTAGTTCTCTTGCTTGTGGTGGAATTTTTCCATACATCATGGAACTAATGTCTACGGAGGTACTTTTCTTTTTAGTTCTATTGGTATTTATATTGGGAAGGGGCATAGGAATCAACTATTTTCTACTGCGAAAATCAACCCAAATTGGGACTTCATGAAATTTAGTTTTGCAATGAGCTTATGCACAGGCCCTTTACAAGGGAAATGCACAAAATGGGAAGGTTGTTCACCGGTTTTACACTTAGTAATTGCAGTTATTCACTTCTATTTTTTACTCAAAAGCACTTAAAAATTTGTATTTTTGAAGCCATACCATAAAGATCCTATATGACGATTAGTTATCGCTGGCTGAGTACTTATTTGCCTCAAAAGCTTACCCCTGAGCAGTTGTCCACTATCCTTACTTCTATTGGTTTAGAAGTAGAGTCCTTGGAAAACTATGAAAATTTTAAAGGAGGGCTGGCAGGATTGTTGGTAGGAGAGGTTTTAGAGGTGATACCACACCCCAATGCAGATAAATTAAAATTGACAAAAGTAGCCGTTGGCAAAGAGCGTCCATTAAATATCGTATGTGGAGCAAGCAATGTAGCGGTGGGTCAAAAAGTAGTAGTGGCCTCTGTGGGCACTACCATTTTCCCAAAAGGGGCAGCCTCTATCACTATGAAATTGGCAAAAATAAGAGGAGAAGAAAGTGAGGGCATGATCTGTGCCGAAGATGAAATTGGAATAAGTGAAGACCATGCAGGCATTATTGTTTTAGATCCCAAATGGAAAGCAGGCGATTTGGTTTCTTCAGTATATGAATATCATCAGGACTGGATTTATGAAATTGGGTTAACACCTAACAGAATGGATGCGATGAGTCATTATGGTGTGGCCAAAGATGTATGTGCTTATTTGTCCTACCATGAATCTCCAGTTAAAGCCATTAGTCCTTTTATAAAAAAAGCTACTAAAAGTAATTCAGTAAAAACTTTTAAGGTAATCATAGAAGATGAAAAAGGTTGCGGACGTTATAGCGGAATGAATATAGAAGGAGTCGCCGTAAAAGATTCGCCTTCTTGGTTAAAAAACAGTTTACAATCCATTGGCGTACGCTCCATTAATAATATTGTAGACATCACGAATTATATTTTACACACCACAGGCCAACCTTTACATGCATTTGATGCCGATCAAATCAAAGACCAAAAAGTGGTGGTGAAAAAATATGCTGCAGGTACAAAATTTGTGACTTTGGATGGAACAGAGCGTAACCTTACTGCGGCAGATGTAATGATTAGTGATAGCGAAAAACCTTTGTGTATAGCGGGTGTGTTTGGTGGTTTGAAAAGTGGTGTAAGCAATGCTACAAAAAATATTTTTTTAGAAAGTGCTTGGTTTGAAAATGTACACATTCGTAAAACGTCGGTGCATCATGGTTTGAGAACTGATGCAGCTACTAGATTTGAAAAAGGGGTGGACATCACTGGGACTGTTGATGTGTTAGAATTGGCTGCACAAATGATTCAAGAAATAGCAGGAGGCACTTGTAGTGAAGTGGTTGATGTGTATCCGCATCCTGCGCCAAAAACAAAAGTGCAATTAACTTATGCTTATTTGAAAAAGTTAAGTGGGAAAGCTTATCCTGCTACTGCAGTAAAAACTATTTTAACTAGTTTGGGATTTGAAATACTTCATGAAACCGAATCTGGGATTGAATTAGCGGTACCTTATCATAAGCCAGATATTAGTTTACCAGCTGATATAGTGGAAGAAATTTTACGTATCGATGGATTGGATAATATTGCTATCCCTACTACTATTTCTATAAGCCCTTCCATAGACCCATTGGAAAAGAAAGAGAAGTTTAAAGAAAAAATTGCCAATTATTTAGTGGGCAGAGGTTTTACAGAAATCATTACCAATTCTATTACTAATAGTGCTTATTTTTCGGAAGAAGTATTAGCAGGATCGGTTAAGATGTTGAATAATTTAACGGTAGATTTAGATGTGATGCGTCCCTCTATGCTAGAGACGGGTTTAGAAACCATTGCTTATAATTTAAATAGAAAAAACAACGCCATCTCCTTTTTTGAAATGGGCAAAGTGTATGGAAAATCTAGCAAGGGGAGTTATTATGAGTCGGAGCAATTGGCTATTTATATTTCTGGAAAACAATCCCAAGATGGATGGAGAACTAAAGGGGTGGAGCAAGATTTTTTTATAGCCAAAGGAATTGTGCAAGCTATTTTTGACTTATTAGGTATCACCGTTTTTTCATGGAAGAAAAGTGTAAGTTCTATCATGGAGTTGGTGGTCGATAAAAAAGTGATAGGACAATTGCAAGTAGTCCCTTCCAAAAAATTAAATGCATTTGGTATCAAACAACCGGCCCTATATATTTATTTTGATTTGATGCTATTGTTTAATAATTATCAAAACAAACAAGTAGTGTATCAAGAGGTTTCTAAATATCCATCTATTGAAAGAGATTTGGCTTTGGTGGTGCCACAAGCTACTATTTATGAAGCCATTGAAACCAGTATTCAAGCTGCTAAATTAACTGCCTTAAAAGACACAAGGGTGTTTGATATTTTTGAAAGTGATAAGTTGGGACATGAAAAAAAATCGGTAGCTATCAATTTTGTATTCAATGCCGCTGATAAAACCTTAACCGATGTGGAGATTGATGGTATGATGCAATTGTTGATCCAGCAATTTGAAAAAAATATTCAAGCAGAAATCAGAAAATAACTAATTTCAAGTAACAATTAATTTCAATCTTTATTAATGGCCAACCTGAATGATTCTATAGTATCCCTTCAAGAAAAATTACAGCTTCTGTTGAAGCGTTTTGCGCTATTGGAAAAAGAGAATCAGCAGTTAAAACTATCCTTGACAAATCAAAAAGAAGCTGCTCAATTATTAGAAAAACAATTGAAAGACGGACAGACGCAATGGGCTGCTTCGATGGTGAATAAAGCCAATATGGATCCAGCAGAAAAAGACAAGCTGATCAAAAAAATTGATCAGTACATTAAAGAGATTGATGCTAGTATTAAAAATTTGAATCCTTAAGCCATGCCAGAAAATGAAGATTTAATACCCGTTAATATTACCATTGCAGACCGCTCGTATAGGGTAAAGATTGCCCCAAAAGATGAAGAAGCGGTTCGTAAAACAGCGCATTTGATCAATCAGAAAATGATTGAGTTTAAAAATGCCTATGCTGGCAAGGACATGCAGGACTATATTTCGATGGTTTTATTGTGGTTCACCACAGAGCAGCAGCAAACAGGTCAGAACCTATATGAACTAGAATCTATTCAGAATCAAATCGATGGGTTCACTGGGGCTATCGAAAAAGCACTTACTGCTACATAATATAAACCTGCTAGGTCTATTCTTTCCATTAATTGATTATCTTCGTTTCGGAACCTTTGACGCATTATAAATAA
>CANHLZ010000133.1 GCA_947461595.1 Bacteroidota bacterium
CAAAAAAAGCCCCTCGAGTCATCGGGGGGCTTTTTTTTATATAAATGGCTGTTTTTTAGGTGCAAAAACTTACCTTTGCCCCCCTTAAACCTTAGAATTTACTAGAAAAGAAAAGTATATGGCAACCATAAAAAGAGACAACATTGGGCTTTTAAATGACAAGCTTACCGTTCACTTGACCAAAGAGGACTATTTCAATGGCTTTGAAACAAGCTTAAAAAAGCATGCTAAAACAGCCAATATTCCTGGTTTCAGAAAAGGAATGGTACCTGCTGGACTCATCAAAAAAATGTATGGCCAATCGGTGTTTTCTGATGAAATTCTTAAAAAAGTAGAAAGCGAATTAAATCATTACTTGACCAACGAAAAAGTAGAAATTTTTGCGCAACCCCTTCCATTGGATGCACAAATTGCCAACTTGGATGTGAATGCACCAGGCAATTATGAATTTGCTTTTGAAATTGGTTTAAAGCCAGACTTTAAATTAAATATAAAAGACATCAAAGTAAAACGATACCAAGTTAAAGTAACCGATGAAATGATCCAAAACGAAGTGGATCGAATTCAAACCCGCAATGGTAAGATGACAGATCCAGAAGTTGTGGAAAGCGATGAGAATGTAATTAATTTAACTTTTACAGAAACAGATAAAGAGGGCGTAGAAGTGGAAGGCGGAATCATTAAAGACAATTCTTTGTTGATCAAGTATTTTGCAGAGAAAACCAGAAAGCAATTGAAGGGTAAGAAAAAAGACGAAACCTTAGTTATTCAATTAAAGAAAGCTTTTGAAGAGAAAGAATTAGAAATCATTGTAGGTGATTTAGGTATTTCAAAAAGTGATGGCGATAAATACTTTAAATTGCTGATAACCAAAGTGGGCTTGATTGAAAAAGCACCATTGGATGAAACTTTATTTTTAGCGACCTACCCTAATCAGGCTATTAAAACTGAAGAAGAATTTAGAGCTGCGTTAAAAAAAGATATCGAGGGACATTACGAACAGCAAGCAAAAAATCAAATACATGATCAGATTTATCATCATCTGATTGATCATACTAAAATGGAATTTCCAGTTCCTTTCTTAAAACGTTGGTTACAAAAAGGCGGCGAAAAGCAAAGATCAGATGAAGAAACAGAAAAAGAATATCCTGTTTTTCAAGACCAATTAAAATGGACTTTAATTAGCAGTCAATTAACTATCGATCATAAAATTGAAGTGGTGGCAGAAGATTTGAAAAACTTCGCCAAACAACAATTGATGAGTTATATGGGTCCTCAAATGGGTGCCCTTGGTGACAACGATCAATGGTTGGAAGATTATGCAGTTAGAATGATGCAGGACAGAAAATTTGTAGAAGATAGCTACCAAAGAATTAGTACAGAAAAAATGTTTACTGCTTTAGAAACCGAAGTGCAAGCCAAGGATGAAGCCATTGAGGCAGAAAAATTTGCCGACATGCTGAACCATCACCACCACTAAGTTTCATTGATTATCAATACATTTTGCCTTTAAATTGGCCTAAAGGGAGCAAAGTTTGGCACCCTTTTTGTAGTTCCTTTGGGTACAAGGATTTACCTTTACTTACTGAAAATTGAAAATATGAACCTAGGACATGAATTTGAGCAGTATGCCATAAAGCATAAGGGTATTAGTAGCAATACACTTTATCAATACAAAAAAAGTGTTACCAATCTAACGCCCTATATCATCGAGGAGCGTCCGATGAATGTAGCCAGTATGGATGTATTTAGTAGATTGATGATGGACCGTATTATTTTTTTAGGAGAAGGCATTAATGACTATGTGGCTAATATTGTAACTGCACAATTACTTTTTTTAGAAAGTACCGATCGCACCAAGGACATTCAAATGTATATCAATAGCCCAGGCGGAAGTGTTTATGCAGGCTTAGGCATTTACGATACGATGCAATTTATTAGCCCTGATGTAGCCACTATTTGTACAGGTATGGCAGCAAGCATGGGTGCAATTTTATTGTGCGCAGGCGTAGAAGGAAAAAGAACAGCCTTAAAGCATAGTAGAATTATGTTGCACCAACCAAGTGGCGCCATTGGAGGACAAGCGTCTGATATTGAAATCACTGCAAGAGAAATTAAAAAATTAAAAGGCGAGTTGTATGAAGTAATTGCACATCATACTCATAAAGATGTTGAAACTGTTGGGAAGGATTGTGATAGAGACTTCTGGATGACCGCCGCAGAAGGTAAAGAATATGGATTGGTAGACGAAGTAATTTTAACCAAACCAAGAAAATTAAAAAAATAATACTGATCAATTATATTTTATGATAGTCAACAATAGCTATTTAATGGAGGAAGAAGAAGAACCCAAGGAAGATAAAAAAGAAGAGGCTGCCCCTAGTTTTTTAAACAAGAAGATGGAGCATCTTTTTTTTGAAAAAAGAGCGATTTATTTATGGGGTCCTGTAGACGACAAGTCTGCCAAAGACATTGTCAATAAACTTATTTTATTAGATGCCGATAAAACTGGCGCCGATATTAAATTTTATATCAATAGCCCAGGTGGCGTCGTTACCAGTGGTATGGTGATGTACGATACCATTAAATTAATTAAAAGCCCGGTTCAAACTATTTGTATGGGACTCGCGGCTAGCATGGGATCTATTTTACTAAGTGCTGGCGAAAAAGGCAAGCGTACTATTTTCCCTCATGGCGAAGTAATGATTCACCAACCAAGTATTGGTGGTTATTTTCAAGCCAATAGTGCCGACATTGAAATTCATGCCGAGCAAATTAGAAAGACCAAAGAATTAGGGGCTAAAATATTGGCGGAGAATTGCGATAAAACAGTAGCTCAGATTATGAGCGACTTTGATAGAGATTATTGGATGAACGCAAAAGAAGCGGTGGCTTATGGCATTGTTGATAAAATTGCCAAGCAACTTTAAAAAATAAAAAATGGCTAAAACAGAAACAGTACATTGTTCATTTTGTGGTCGCAACAGGGATGAGGTTAAAATACTTATTGCTGGTACCGACGGGCACATCTGTGAAAACTGTATCGAGCATGCGCATGAAATTATTCAAAAAGAATTTCATCAGAAAAAAGCCGAAGGCAAAGCTGGTACTTTAAAAGTACAAAAACCAATGGCCATTAAAGCCTTCATGGATCAATACATTATTGGTCAAGATGAGGCTAAAAAAATATTATGCGTTGCTGTGTACAATCATTTTAAGAGAATTAATTTACCAGTAACTACCAAAAACGAAGTAGAGATAGAGAAAAGTAATGTGATCATGATTGGCGAAACTGGAACGGGTAAAACCTTATTGGCCAAAACCATTGCCAAACTTTTAAATGTCCCTTTTGCTATTGTAGATGCGACCGTTTTCACCGAAGCAGGTTATGTAGGGGAAGATGTGGAAAGCATGCTTACTCGTTTATTACAAAACTGCGATTATGATGTAGAAGCCGCTCAAAGAGGCATTGTATATATAGATGAGATAGATAAAATTGCACGTAAAAGCGATAACGCTTCTATTACGCGTGACGTAAGCGGAGAGGGCGTTCAGCAAAGCTTATTGAAAATGTTGGAAGGTACCGATGTTTTAGTACCTCCTCAAGGTGGTCGTAAACATCCCGATCAAAAAATGATTAAAGTAGATACTAAAAATATATTATTTATTTGCGGCGGCGCTTTTGACGGCATTGACAAAATCATTGCACGTCGTATTAATACCAACGCTATTGGATTTAGTGTCAATAAAGAGGAACAAGAATTACAACGAAAAAATTTATTACGTTTTGTAAATGCACAAGACATAAAAAGTTTTGGCCTTATCCCTGAGCTATTGGGACGATTGCCTATTATAACTCATTTGGAACCATTAGATGCAGTTACCTTAAGAAGTATTTTAACAGAACCCAAAAACGCACTCATCAAACAATACACTCAATTGTTTGCCATTGAGAAAATTAAATTAACTATAGCCCCTGAGGTTTTTGAATTCATTGTTGAAAAAGCAATGGAGTATAAATTAGGTGCTAGAGGACTTCGTAGTATTTGTGAATCCTTATTTACCAATGCGATGTTTGAGATGCCAGGCACCAATATTGCCGAGTTTAATGTGACCCTTGAATATGCTCAAGCCATGTTCAATAAAAGCAAATTAAGTAAGCTGAAAGCTGCTTAATTTTAACTAATAATTTTATTATCCCTAATTAAAATGAGTAAAATGCAAGAAC
>CANHLZ010000134.1 GCA_947461595.1 Bacteroidota bacterium
CCATAAACGAGGGTCTTGATATTAAAGTCCTTAATAAAAATTTAAGGACTTTTTAGTTTCTTCTCTTATGATTTTTTCAAGACCCCCCCATAAACGAGGGTCTTGATATTAAAGTCCTTAATAAAAATTTAAGGACTTTTTAGTTTCTTCTATTGCAATGATTTAAAAGCAATAAGTAGTAAAATTTTTAAGGGGTTAAAAGAAATATAATTTTGAGTGAGCCTTTTATTGGCGAATCTAAAAAATTAATATTTTTTCTGCCCTTAAAACTAAAATACTACTAAGGATTGACACCGTATTGGTCTACTAAATAAATAATGGCAGCCATATTTGCAGCCCCTAAAAGTAGCTCGCGTTTGTTTACATTTTCAAAAACATCTGTTGTAGCATGATGTAAATCAAAATAGCGTTGACTATCTGGAATCAACCCAGCCATAATAGTCGTCTTGTCATAAGATGCTAAAGGACCAATATCAGCACCGCCACCTCCCGCTGTAATTTCAGTGCCATAAGGTTTTAAAAGCGGAGTCCACTGCTGAAACCTTTTAAACTGTGCTGCAGTGGTACTAATACCAATAGATCTTGGTGTAAAACCACCTGCATCACTTTCTATTGCGAAAATATGTTTCTCCTTATTCAACTTTGCTAATTCAGCATACTTCGCACCCCCTTTTCCACCATTCTCTTCATTCGCAAACAATACAAAATGAATGGTATGCTTGGGTTGATAATTTAATGCTTTCATAGTTCTTAATATTTCCATGGTTTGTACAATACCGGCGCCATCATCATGTGCTCCTTCATTTACATCCCAGCTATCTAAGTGTCCGCCAATAGTAATAATCTCATTGGGAAATTCAGTTCCTTTTAATTCTGCCACTACATTATTCTCCTCCGCATCCGGTAAGAAGAAACCATAGGTTTGCATTTGAACACGAATTTTTGAAATTTTCGCAGTTTGCCAAAGTGCTTTCGCATCATTAGGTCCTAATGCCACAGCAGGTATTTTAGGTAAGGACTCGTCATACCGCATGCCGCCAGTATGTGGTTCATTATCAGGTGCAGTACTTAATGAATGAATCATCACCCCCACCGCACCATATTTAGCAGCACGACTTGCCCCAGCACTGCGGTATATTCCTGTTTCACCATAGGACATAAAAGTTTGGATACGTGTTGGATTAAATTGACTATTGAAATAAACTATTTTCCCTTTTACTTCCTCTTTTCTTTTTTCAAGCTCATCAAAATTAGCTACTGCTAATAGTTCAGCTTCTATTAATCCATTACTTCCTAATGAATTCCCTAGCGCTAAAGCAGCTAATGGTTCATTTTGCGGCTGTCCATTCACATTAACAATGGCTGCAAAATCCTTTCCGCCTCTTTGCCAATTAGGTGTTTTACAGGGTTGCATAAAAACTTGATCGGGATGATAAGCTTCCATATTTCTTTTCCCCCAAATGGCAGCATTTTGTTGCTGTGGTGATCCAGCTAAACGGCCGCCGATATTTTTAGTAAGCTCTCTTAACAAATCATAAGCTTTACCATTGGTCATAATCTCATCGACCATTTTTTTTATATTGATACTGTCTTGATTCACTTGAGCTTGCGCTATAATAGGCAAACAAAAAACAAATAGTAGAAGCTTACGCATGGTTTTAAATTTAATGTTCAAATAATTCCTAAATATAATTAAACTTTATCAAAGATTTAGTTGTTAATTGCATATACAATAGCACAAAATGAAGATCGGAATTGTTTGCTACCCCACATTCGGAGGTAGCGGGGTTTTAGCAACAGAATTAGGCAAGGCATTGGCAGAAAAAGGCCATGAGATTCACTTTATTACCTATCAACAGCCAGTAAGACTCAATGGTTTCCATACCAATATATTTTACCATGAAGTAAGGGTGCCTACTTATCCTTTGTTTGACTATCCGCCTTACGAATTGGCTTTAGCAAGTACGATGGTGGATGTGATTTTAAATCATGATTTAGATTTAATTCATGCGCACTATGCCATCCCGCATGCATCTGCTGCATACACCGCCAAGCAAATTGTAAAACAAAAAACGGGTCGTATAGTTCCTGTTATTACCACTTTACATGGCACGGATATTACTTTAGTAGGTCGTGATAAAACCTATGAGCCAGTAGTTACTTTTTCTATTAACGAAAGTGATAGCATCACCGCCGTATCAGATAATTTAAGAGCAGAAACTTTTAAGCATTTCGATATTAAAAAAGAGATTGAAGTCATTCACAACTTTGTAGATGTTAGCCGTTATAATAAAAAACCAGTAGCCGCCTTTAGACAAGTGATAGCGCCTAATAATGAAAAAATTATTATTCACGCTTCTAACTTTAGAAAAATTAAGCGTATTGATAACGTGATGGAGATTTTTAAAAACATACACGCTGCCTTACCTGCCAAATTATTAATGGTGGGTGATGGTCCTGAACGTCCAATAGCAGAAGACCTTACAAGACAATATGGATTAGAAGCCGACATTCGTTTTTTAGGTAAGCAAGAACAAATGGAAGAAATTTTAGCAGTAAGTGATGTATTTCTCTTGCCTTCTGAATACGAAAGTTTTGGATTGGCTGCCCTAGAAGCTATGGCAGCAAGCACTGTCGTAATTAGTTCTGATGCAGGCGGATTGAATGAAATAAATATTAATGGCGTTACTGGTTTTACTTCTCCTGTTGGCGATGTGGCCGATATGAGTAAAAACGCCATTGAATTATTACAAGATGAAGCCAAATTAAAAGCCTTTAAACATAATGCTTTAAAAGAAGCCAAGCTTTTTGATATTCACCATATCATACCTAAGTATGAAGCTTTGTATAGAAAATTTTGTAGAACAGGGGATTGCTAATTCATTCGTCTTAAACCACTTGATCAATACTTAATTTTATTTTTGCAATCGCGGATGAAAGTTCCGCAGGGGTAATACATAAAGGTGGTGCAATTCTAATACGATCTTCTGCAAACAAAAACCAGTCGGTGATTACTCCATTGGTCACACAAGTAGCGGCTACTTTTTTTGCGATGTCTTCACTTTTAAATTGTAGCGACATCCACAATCCTTTATGCGATCTATGAATAATAGCTGGATGTACCATTTCATTGATTAAAATATTTTCCTTGGCAACTACTGCTTCTATCCAACCAGACTTTTGTAAAACTTTTAAAGCAGCATCTCCGGCTGCACAACAAACAGGGTTTCCTCCAAAAGTAGTAATATGACCAAGCACCGGGCTTTCGGTAAGTAGGGCCATCATTTTAGGATGGGATATAAATGCACCCAATGGCAATCCACCTCCTAATGCTTTTCCTACCAATAAAATATCAGGTACAATTCCATATTGTTCAAATACAAATAAAGAACCTGTGCGGCCAAAGCCAGATTGTATTTCATCAAAAATTAAAAGCGCACAATGTTGTTTACATTTTTCTGCAATAGCCGCCAACCATTCTTTGGAAGCGGGCGTAATACCCGATTCTGCTTGTATAGGCTCAACAATAATACATGCCACTGTAGCATCTATCTGCTCAAGGTCTTCGAAATTATTATACCTTAATTGAAGCGTATCCGGTAGCAAAGGTCTAAATGCATTTTTAAAATATTCATCGCCCATTACACTTAATGCCCCTTGCGTACTTCCATGATAGCCGCCTGTAAAAGAAATAATTTTTGTTCTTTTAGTAACGCGCTTCGCTAATTTCATAGCGCCTTCGGTAGCTTCTGCTCCACTACTCGTGAAATAAACCGATTGTAAATTTTCTGACAATAAACTCGTTAACGCTTTTGCATATTGTACCTGTGGTGCTTGTATAAATTCTCCATACACAATTACGTGCATGTATTTTGAAGTTTGTTCTTGAATGGCTTTAATGACATCGGGGTGGCTATGCCCAATATTGCAAACACTAAAACCTGCAATCATATCAACAAATACTTTTCCCTGCACATCCTTAATATAGATGCCTTCGGCAGAAGTCACTTCGATGCCAATAGGCTTATTGGAGGTTTGCGCTAAATGCTGAAAAAAAAGTTGTCTATTATTAATACTGGACATAATAACTATTAAATTGCAGTACAAAAGTCGCATTTTTATGGCAACCATACTCACAGTTCAAGGGAAAGATCCTCAATTTGGTGAA
>CANHLZ010000135.1 GCA_947461595.1 Bacteroidota bacterium
AATTATAAAAAGTTAAGGTTTTAGGCCCCCGGATTTGTACCTTCGTGCTCCAATAAAATGCAATATGCAAAAAGAAGTTGTTTTACAAGACGTCGTGATCAAATTTGCTGGAGATAGTGGAGATGGAATGCAATTAACAGGTCAGCAATTCACCAACAATACCGCCTTATTAGGCATCGATTTAGCTACATTTCCAGATTTCCCTGCAGAGATCAGAGCGCCATTAGGAACCCTGCCTGGAGTAAGTGGATTCCAAATTCATTTTAGTTCTAACAGAGTATACACTCCTGGAGATATTTGTGATGTATTGGTTGCGATGAATGCCGCTGCTTTAAAAGTGAATTTAAAAGGCTTAAAAAAAGGCGGAAAAATTATTGCTAACATCGAAGGATTTGATACCAAAAATTTACGTTTAGCCGCTTATGCTGATGGCATTAATCCATTAGAAGATGGCAGCTTAGACGGATATGACTTAACAAAAGTAGACGTAACCAAATTAACTCGTGAAGCCCTGAAAGCATACACAGATCTTGGTATTAAAGAAAGAGATCGTGCAAAGAATATGTTTGTATTGGGTATGATTTATTGGTTATACAATAGAAATTTAGATACCACGATTGATTATTTGAAAGAAAAGTTTAAAAAGAAAGAATCTATTTTAAATAGTAATGTGGATGTTTTAAAAGCAGGATATTTTTACGGAGAAACTGCTGAGCTTTTTACTTCTAGATACAAAGTAGAAAAATCAAAAATGGATCCAGGTACTTACAGAAGTATCATGGGCAACCAAGCTTTATCAATGGGTTTAATAGCAGGTTCTCAAAAAAGTGGGCTCCCATTATTTTTAGGCACTTACCCTATTACACCAGCTACCGATATTTTACATGAATTAAGTAGATATAAAAATTTTGGCGTAAAAACTTTCCAAGCAGAGGATGAAATTGCTGGTATTAGTGCTGCTATTGGCGCAAGCTATGGTGGCTCTATCGGTTTAACTTCTACTTCAGGTCCTGGTATGGCTTTGAAAACTGAAGCGATGGGCCTTGCGATGATGCTGGAAATTCCTTTGGTGATTATCAATATTCAAAGAGGGGGTCCTTCTACAGGTTTACCTACTAAAACAGAGCAAAGCGATTTAATGCAAGCTTATTATGGACGTAATGGAGAAGCACCTATTCCTATTATTGCAGCTTCTACCCCTAGCGATTGTTTTTACATGGCATTTGAAGCCATTCGAATTGCGATACAACATATGACTCCCGTAATTTTATTAAGTGATGGATACATTGCGAATGGTGCTGAGCCTTGGAAATTCCCTTCTGCAAGTAGCTTGCCCACTATTGAAGTGAAATTTAAAAAAGGATTAGACGAAGGCGAAGAGAAATTTCTTCCTTACAAACGAAATGAAAAAGGAGCAAGACCTTGGGCCATTCCTGGCACCCCTGGTTTAGAACATAGAATTGGCGGATTGGAAAAACAAGCTGAAACGGGCAACGTGAGCTATGATTCTGAAAATCATGAATTCATGGTCAAAGCCAGAGAAGCGAAGGTTGAAAAAATTGCCGACTATATCCCTTTACAAACTATTGACTCTGGTGCGGAGAAAGGAAAAGTATTAATATTAGGTTGGGGATCTACTTACGGAACCATTAAGAGTGCTGCATTGCATTTGCAAAGCCAAGGCAAACAAGTGAGCCATGCACATATTAAATACATGCGTCCTTTCCCTAAAAACTTAGGCGATATTTTAAAGAATTTTGAAACTGTTGTGGTGCCTGAAATTAATAATGGTCAATTAATTAAAATTATTCGTGATAAATATTTTGTAGATGCAAAAGGATACAATAAAATAATGGGCGTGCCTATTACTAAACAAGAATTAGTCACTGCAGTAGAACAGTATTTATAAGAAAAATATAAAAAAGATTTATAAAAAAGCGTCCCGATTTATTGGGACGCTTTTTTTTGCCCTTCTTTACAAAACGCAAGCAAACCGCACGCATTGCATTTTGGACTTCTTGCTAAACAAGTATAACGGCCATGAAGTATCAGCCAATGATGTGCTGTGTGCACTAATGCCTTAGGAATATGTTTAATCAATTCTTTTTCTACTGCCAAAGGAGTAGATGCCGTTAAGGGCACCAAGCCCAATCTCCTACTCACTCTATATACATGGGTATCCACCGCCATATTGGGTTGATTGTCCACGACACTGGTAATTACATTGGCTGTTTTGCGACCCACCCCAGGTAAGGTCACCAAGGATTCCACTGTTAAGGGTACTTCCCCTTCAAAATTTTGCAACAGTAATTGACTCATCCCAATTAAATGCTTTGTTTTATTATTAGGATAGGAGATACTTTTAACAAGCGCGAACAAATCATCAAAATCCGCAAGCGCCATTTTTTGAGGCGTCGGATATTTTTTAAAGATGCTAGGCGTGGTAAGATTAACTCTTTTATCTGTGCATTGTGCAGATAAAATAACAGCCACTAATAATTCAAAAGGATTGTGGTAAACTAATTCAGTTTCTGCAATAGGCACAAGCTCTTGGAAATAGGCAAGCACAGATTGATAACGTAGACTCTTTGTCATTTTTTATCAGCGCTAGTATTGCTGTCTTCAAACAAATAAACTTCCTCCCCATCCCGTTTTAATAAATAACGCTCTCTTGCAAATTTTTCTATGGCAGCTGGATTATTTTGCAAATTCTCTAACTGCTTTTTTGTTTTAGAAATTTCGTCTTGATAATATTTTTTTGCCGCTTCCAATTTGTTTAATTCCACCGCTCTCTCTTTTTGTTGAAAAAAATCACGCTGATCAAAAAATAGCATCCAAATGGCAAAGCCCAAGGCGACTATGAAATAGCGATTGGAAATAATAGGGAGTATTTTTTTTAAATTAACCATAAGTTAGTTGGAAGTAAAATTAGGTAAATTCTTCCAAAAAAAAGAGGAGCCCCATGGAGCTCCTCTACTTATTTTCTATTGAACAGTAAATTATTTATTACCAAATTTCAATTTCCCTTTGGTAGGAAAAACACCCGTCTCCCCTAATTGCTCTTCGATACGAATTAATTGATTGTATTTCGCCATACGATCGGTACGTGAAGCAGAACCTGTTTTAATTTGTCCGCAATTCAAAGCTACTGCTAAATCTGCTATTGTTGTATCCTCTGTCTCTCCACTTCTGTGTGACATAATAGTATTATAGCCGTTGTGTTGCGCTAAAGTAACCGCGTTAATGGTTTCAGTTAAAGTACCTATTTGGTTTACTTTCACCAATAAGCCATTGGCAATTTTTTTATCGATACCGGTTTGGATTCTCGTTACATTGGTTACAAATAAATCGTCCCCTACCAATTGACAACGATCTCCCACTGTTTCTGTTAGGTTTTTCCAACCCGCCCAATCGTCTTCTGCCATACCATCTTCAATAGATACAATTGGATATTGTTTCACCCATTTTTCCCAATATTTCACCAATTGATCGCTACTCATTTCTTTTCCAGAACTTTTATGAAACACATACTTTTTCTTTTTTGCATCCCACAACTCACTGTTGGCTGCATCCATGGCAATAGCAATTTGAGAACCTGTTTTAAAACCAGCTGCATGGATAGATTCCAATACAGTTTCAATAGCCTCTTCATTGCTTTGAATGTTGGGCGCAAATCCACCTTCATCACCTACGTTGGTGCTAAATCCTCTTTTCTTTAATACCCCTTTTAAGCAATGGAATATTTCAACGCCCCAACGCAAACCTTCGCTAAAACTAGGAGCGCCTACTGGCATAACCATAAATTCTTGAAAGTCAATTTTATTATCGGCATGGGCACCGCCATTTAAAATATTCATCATCGGCATGGGCAATGTTCTTGCATTGGTTCCGCCAATATATCTATACAATGGTAAGTTGGCTTCTTCTGCAGCTGCTTTGGCTACGGCCATACTCACTGCTAAAATAGCATTGGCACCTAACTTGCCTTTGTTGGCAGTACCATCTAAATCGATCATCATTTGATCTATTTCTGCTTGAGCAGTAATATCAAAACCAGTGATGGTCTTTGCAATTAAATCATTTACATTTTTTACTGCTTTTAAGACGCCTTTGCCCACATTTTTTTTCTTATCGTTGTCTCTTAATTCAACCGCTTCATGAATACC
>CANHLZ010000136.1 GCA_947461595.1 Bacteroidota bacterium
TGCGCCGTTAATGCTCTTAATATTTTTTGTACTTCTTTTAATTCATCTTGCTCTAAGCCATACAATTCATTATTCAATTCAATAGTTTCTTCTGGTTCAATAAAAGCCGTTTTACGACTATCACTTTCTCCATGTAAGAAACCTTTCACCTGCCTTTTGTACTCTGAAAAAACAGCTACCACTCTTCGACCATTGCTAAAGCTTTCATCAATGTCGGCAGTATAACCCGACTTGGCCAAACGGTGTACCACTTTTTCAAAAATGCGTCGTAACTCCTGTCTTTTTTTAAACAATTGCTGTCTAATTTTTGCTAAATCCTCAGAAGCATTGTCTTTTACATTGCCGCGATCATCAATGATTAAATCGATACATTCCACAATGGCTTTTTCATAATAAGAATTCTTAACCACTTCATACAAATTGGAATAAGCCATTTGTCTTTCTGCATCAAACCATTTAAAAACTTGTTGAAGATGATCTGCCAAGCGTCTGACCAACAACCACTGCTCCCCCGTTAATTGGGCGCCAGGGATGCCCAATAATTTTAAATCCTTTCTTATATCTAACACAAAATCATTGGGAAAGTATTGATTGGCTAATTTAATAAACTTGTATTCCTCTGTTTGCCTTAGCGCTTCCTCAATATATTTTTGATGGGTGTGAATACGCATTTCATTCACCTGCTCAACCCCCATATTGGTTTGGCAATAGTTTAATAAAATAGCGGTTATTTTATCAAATTCTAATTGAGTAAGGGCATTTTCGGGGTATACACGCATAAGGTCTAAATAGAGCACGAATTTACTTAAATAAACATTAACTAAATGAGAACAAATGGAAGCTAAATTTGTTATAATTTAGAGCGTATTAAATACGACTCTTAACCCTCTGAATAAGAACAAGCCAATACTTATGAAAATTTTCAACAAAGCCTCTTTGCTACTACTTTCCTTGGTATACTTATCGGCTTGTGCGCAACCAGCCAAACAAAAAAATACTAAAAAAATTAATATGACCAATACAGAAATCATTACCCTGGGTTCGGGTTGCTTTTGGTGCACAGAAGCCATTTACCAAAGATTAGAAGGCGTTGTTAAAGTAACCAGCGGTTACAGCGGAGGATTTGTAGACAACCCTACTTACGAACAAGTATGTGATAAAAATACAGGGCATGCCGAAGTTTGTCAAATTGCTTTTGATACCACTAAAATTAGCTTAGACGATATTTTAGCTGTGTTTTGGAAAACGCATGACCCTACCACCCCTAATCAACAAGGGAATGATATAGGCCCACAATACCGCAGTGTTGTTTTTTACAACAGTGAACATCAAAAATTAGTAGCCGAAAAATACAAACAAGAATTGACCGACGCCAAAGCCTGGGAGAAACCCATTGTAACTACCATAGAAACTTTTAAAAACTTTTACGCTGCCGAAAACTACCACCAAAATTATTATAACAACAATACCAATCAGGGTTATTGCCGATATGTAATTGGCCCTAAATTAGAAAAATTTGAAAAGGTATTTAAGAATAAATTAAAAAAGGAAGGGGAATAAATAAATTTCAACCATGAATAAATCATTTTTTTCGATTTTACTTTTATGTATTGTAGGTATTACCAATGCGCAACCCATTTTCACCAAAGCCGATACCCTTAGAGGGAGTTTGAATGACCAACGTGATTGGTTCGATATCATGAAATACGATATTACGGTACAACCTTTTTTCGCAACAAAAAGTATCAAAGGAAATGTCACCTGGACAGTTAAAGTAATCAAAGCTAGTAACGACATTCAAATAGATTTACAACAACCATTAATTATTGATAGCATTATTTATAGCACCCCCAATTCCAACCAAAAAAACAGCCTCCTTAGTTTTACTCATACTAACAATGTAGCCATTGCTACTATAACAGATCACCCAGCTATTAATACCTCTTTTAAATTAATGATTTATTATCATGGTGTTCCCATTGAAGCTATTAGACCTCCATGGGATGGTGGCTGGATTTGGACAAAAGATGCCAATGGCAAACCATGGATGACGGTGGCTTGTCAAGGCATTGGTGCTTCTGCTTGGTACCCATGCAAAGACATTCAATCGGACGAACCCAATAACGGAGCCAGTTTAACTATGATAGTACCGGATACACTAATGGCCATTGGCAATGGTAGATTAAAAAAGCAATCAAAAAATAATGGACTTGCTAGTTTTACTTGGGAAGTAACCAACCCCATTAATAATTATACCATCATTCCCTATATTGGTGATTATATTGGATGGGATGAAAAATACCCTGGCCTAAAAGGTGATTTAGATATTCATTATTGGGTACTAAGAGAAAGTGAAGAAAAAGCAAAACTACAATTCACTCAAGTTCCACTTATGCTAAAAGCATTTGAATACTGGATGGGGCCATACCCTTTTTACGAAGATGGCTATCAACTTATTCAAAGTTCTCATTTAGGAATGGAACATCAATCGGCTGTATCTTATGGCAATAAATTTGCAAATGGATATTTAGGCAGAGATTTATCAGGTTCTGGCTGGGGAAAAAATTGGGATTATATTATTGTACATGAAAGTGGACATGAATGGTTCGCCAATAACATTACAACCAATGACATTGCGGATATGTGGGTGCATGAAGGCTTTACCAATTATTCCGAAATTTTGTATGTAGATTATTATTATGGCGCAAAAGCCGGCAATGAATATTGCAATGGAATTAGAAGAGGCATTCAAAACAAATTACCATTAATTTCCCACTACGGCGTAAATGAAAAAGGCAATGGAGATATGTATGCCAAAGGAGCCAATATTTTACAAACCCTTAGGCATTCCATCAACAATGATAGTCTATTTAGAAAAACTTTAATTGGATTAAATAAAGATTTTTATCATCAAACTGTAAGTACTCAACAAGTTGAAAATTATATTTCCAACCAATCTAATTTTAATTTTAGCAAAGTATTTGATCAATATTTAAGAAATCCTCAAATACCTACATTTAATTACCATTACGATAGCACACAAAAAATATTAACCTACCAATATAAAAATTGCGTGGTTGGATTTAATTTGCCTATTAATGTTTTATACAATAGTACTGTGGTCTCTTTATTTCCTATGGATTACGAGCCCAAAAAGAGATTAATCAAAATGGATAATTTTAATATCGATGGATTTGTAAAAGAAATCCAAAATAATTATTACTTAAAACTGGAAGAAAGTAAGTTTTAATTTTGAGCAGCCACCCTTCCTAAGCTGTACAATCTTCTTTGCCAATAAGGATCGGCCAGGTCGCTAATAGTTACCCCTTGACTCGTGGAAGCATGTGCAAATTTATTATTGGCTAAATAAATACCCACGTGTGAAATATTCCTACGCCCTTCGGCTTTAAAAAATATCAAGTCTCCTTCTTTTAAATTATTCCATTCAATTTTGGAACTTTGAGTATATTGTTCTGCAGCGGTTCTTTTTAAGTTTACTTTGTATACTTCTTTCATCACATCAAAAGTAAAATAAGAACAATCCACTCCATTTTTAGTACTGCCTCCTAAACTATAAGGCGTCCCCCACCATTCATCTATTTTTTGCAATAAAGGAATGTTGTTAATAGATTCCACCGGAATGTCCATTCTAATAGAATATTTTAATTGCAACCAATTAAGCTTTTCTCCTTCAGACAAATTAGAAGGCATGGCATCATACTTCGTGGCCATTTCATTTTTCTTCTCAGTAATCATCTTCCCAGCACCATTTTTAATATAACTATTGCCTGGTGTTACTGAAATATTCTCTAAAAAATCAATGGAGTTGGTATCGGTGATTGAACTTTGAGTGTAATTACCCTCTTGAGCTGCCAGCCCTTTATTAAAACTAGATTTAATATTGGAGGATACATTTTTAAGGGCAGCGCAACTAGCCAGAGTAATCACTCCTATTAATAGGTATAAAAATTTAATTTCTTGCATTTTTATCATCGGAGGCAAGTTAAGTCAAGTACTTCAAAAATTTTAAAAAATAGCCTTTTAAACCTAATTTTTGTGGAAAATTAAGCAGGTTGAACCTCCTGTTTTTAACGATATTTGTACCCATAGTCCCAAAGCCCAA
>CANHLZ010000137.1 GCA_947461595.1 Bacteroidota bacterium
TATGACAATAGGTTTGCAGGAAGAACTAGAAAAATTGAAAGCAATCGTACCAATTATAATTTACTTGATAATTATTTTATTAGCCAAAATAGAAATGATGAAAGAGTTGAAAAACTACAAAATTTAAAATTAAATATTGATTATAATCTAAATCAATACAACACCTTTAGTTTGGAAGCAATAGGCAATATGGAAGGCCAGGACAACAACGAAGATTTAGTTAGCAAACTATATAATAAGAATACTGGATTTTCAAGCAGTAATGACAGGCACTCCTACGAATACGAAAAAGTAAAAGAAGGAGAATTGGCATTGAACTATTTAAAAACATATAAGAATTCAGCAAAATCATTAAATGCAAGCCTTAGTTCCTCCATTGAAAAAGGTAGGCAAAATACAGATATATACACTACTGCATTGGATGTAGGTGGTAAAACAATAGGTTCAACACAAACTCAGCTTACGCATAACTATGAAGATGGCCTAATAACCAATGCTAGTTTGGATTATAGTATCCCCATCTCAGAAATGGGTATGATTGAAACTGGATACAAAGGTTTATTCAGAAACATTAAAACAGATTTCTTGACTGCTGATAAATTAAATGACGCCTATATCACAAATACTGGATCTAGTAATATTTTTAATTTTAATGAACAGGTTCAAGCGTTCTATTTCCAATACCATAATACAAGCAATATAAAAGGTAAAGAGTATAGTTGGAATTACGCAACTGGAATAAGAGCTGAGCAGGTTTCAAATAATGGAGAGACCAATTCCAAAAGCACTCGTTTTTCAAATAATTATTTAAAATTATTCCCAACAGCGCATTTAGCCTATAATTTTAATCAAAAAGAAAGCATCAAAATAAGTTATGGGAAAAGAATTAATAGACCCGGCCTAGGTCAATTAAATCCATTTATTGACATTACCGACATTTTAAGCCCACATAGTGGAAATCCAAACTTAAAACCAGAAATTATTGATGCCTATGAGTTATCATTCAGTAATGGAACATCCAAACTAAATTTTACTACTAGTTTATTTTTTAGACACTCTATAAACGCTATACGTTCTTTTTACATACAACAAACCAATGGTGCCATATTAAACACCCCCATGAATATTGGCAATACTGATAATTATGGAATTGAATCCATGATGTTTGGAAAGCTTTCCCCTTTCTATGACTACAATTTAAGTGCAACCATTTTTAACCAAAAAATTAATGGAAGTAATATTATCAATGACGGAGTAAATAGTGGAACCAATTGGAGTGGAAAAATAATTAACAATTTTGCCTTAAATGGCTCAAGCAAACTTCAAATAATTGCTAATTATATATCTCCAAGAACCACACCGCAAGGTGAAACTTTTTCAATGTATAATGTAGACTTAGGATTACAAAAAAAACTAGGTAAGAGTAATTTTAAATTGAATTTTATAATTGTAGACGCTTTAAATACACTCAAAAGCGGATACAATACACAAACCTCAATCTTTGCAGTGTATCGTTCTCAGAAGTCTGATACAAGGGCCTTTATGATTACGCTAGCTTATTCTTTCAAATCTGTATTGAAAGACAAAATGCTTGAAAATAAATTTAATGCAGAGTATTAACAAATAAAAATAGATTTCACTGGACAAATTGGAGAAGAGAAAGGATGGGATTTACTAAAGGAAAAATGTCAAGTTAAAGCAGCAGCATGCGCAATCAATTATCGAGCTAATATATTTAAATCAAGCGCTATTATTTTTTTCCCAACTTAAATGCACCAATTCTTGATGAATAATGCTTGGCACCTTTTTTTAAATAATCTCCTACATACCAAATTGTTTCATCATTACTAGGATCAATCGCCGTTTGGGTATAATCTTCCCATCTAAGTGTATTGGTTTGTGCAGCTTCTCCTTTTACAAGTATCACTTCATTCAAAGTTAGTTTACCCAAGGGGTCACCAAAATGTCGGCCCGCAAATCTTTGTCCAGGAAAATCATTTTTACCTCCGAACGAATAGCCAATACCAATATTTCCTTTTTTATCTATTGCAGCGCTAGCCATCCATCTATAATTACTATCCGGAGCATAGGTTCCTTGTTGGTATAAGTTAACAGTGCGATCCTTGTTTACCAAAAACTCATACCATCTAATACCACCTCCACCTAATGCAGTACTAACAGAATGCACACCCACTATCGATTCCCGATTCCCTATTTTTCTATACACCAACCTGGCCATCAGCTTATCGCCTTGTGCATCTAAATGTTGATCGGTTCCAGGTTGAGGTACCGCTTTAGTGAGTTGTCCTCCCCCTAAATAATGATAAGGGGCTACCTGAATTTTGAAGGGCCCTTCCATTTTGGTATTCGAAAAATTATTCCAGTCTACATGGTAATTCCACATATAAATTCCATCATCTTCCAATATATTTTTTAATTGACTTCCTCCTGTAGCCATCATGATGCTAGGCGCGCCAACGGGGGGTAGTTGTTGCCCATCTAAGTCTGCGTTGATGATAAAATTTACATCCTTAATAATAAACGACTGCTCTTTGGCATCCAAGCCTTTCAACATTTTATTTCGATCAACTACATAGGCATGTTTTTCAATTACATCATCTCCTGTACTTGTAGTAGTATAATATCCGTCAGGCCATACAGTGGGTCTTGGATAATCAGGAAATAATTCACGTTCAAATTCATATCGATAATAGGAACCCATTGGATCCGGTGAAGTACTGATGGCATAACACATACAAAATTTTCCTTCGGCTGGTGGTGGAGGCGCTGGTGGGCGCTGACCATTCACCGGTGGAATTTCTTTAGTAAGCGGTGGCTGAAATAATTGAACAGCTTCACCAGGTTGAATTTGAGCTACCCTTTGTTTGGTGGTAGTATCTATATTTCTAGAAATTCCTTTTCTAAAAGTAGGCATCACAATTAGCCATCTATTAGCCAACTGATCGTAACGAACCACTGCATCACCATTGTTCATATTTTCACAAGGACCTCCAAAACCACGAAATACATTACATGTTTCAACAGGACCGTAGAGTGGGCGTCCTGATTCGGAAAATGTTTTTCCTTTCTTAGAAAAAATAGCCATTCTAGAATTTACAATCTGCACAATATAATCAAGACCAACGGCTAATGAGTTATCGGATGGATTGCGAAGTGTCGCAGTTCCTTGCGGTCCTACGAAACTTTCTCCCAAGCCTTCAAAGCTGGCTATTAATACAGGAGCGGTTTTATTTCCAAATACATTTTGTTCTATAGCTGTAGCTTCAGATTTTATCAATGGTTTAACTGCTACCAAAGGATTTGATTCGTCATGCTTTACTGCTGCATTACTTTTTAATCTTGCTAAAGAAGGGGTTGATTGTGCAGCAGCAATAAGAGAAAATAGTATGGCAAAGCCAATCAATGCAAAAAACTTATTCATATGCTTAAATTAGAATTATCAAATGCAAGAGTGTATACTTATTATTACCAAACATAGGTTCCAACTCCGCCTGGTTCTAAAGAGGTACTTGCTAAGCTACCATTGTATTTAATATTAAATGATGTTTGGCTCTTGCTATCATTTACTACAATTAAAACTATTTTACCCGTTGGGGTTTTAAAAGCTACATTGTATAAATTTCCTACATTAGAACTTCCTATTCGAATGGAACCAACTGGCACAAATTTAGAAGCATGTGCTATTATATAATAAGAGACATTTTTTTGCACTACCGAATTATCAATGGTAATAGCTCCTTGACATGAAGTACACCCACCTGGTGTATGCGGATTATAGGATGCGTCGCTAGCTAAATTCCATTCCAACGCTACTTTACTCCAATTACGCATCGAACCAATGACTATATTTTTTACATGCCATTTTAAATCATCTCCAAAATCTCCATTACCCGATGTCCACTGTTCAGTAAAATACAAACCTTTATCTGGGAACTCATTGTGTACCTGTAATAAAGCACTGATATCACCACCATACAAATGAAAAGCAGAACCTGCAACATAAGCATTTGCTTCAGCATCTTTTAAAATTGATAATGGATATTCTGGCTTATCGCAATTATGATCATAAATA
>CANHLZ010000138.1 GCA_947461595.1 Bacteroidota bacterium
TACCAATACCCATTTTTAAAAGAAGCATAAGACCCTGTTTTTTAGGCTTATTTTAATATAGAAATCAGTATATTTGCTGCTCAAAATTAAAAGGACTGTGGCCCAAAAATTTTCTAAAGAAACCTATCTCTATTGGTACGAGTTAATGCAGTTAATCCGCCAATTTGAATTAAAATCGGAGGAGATGTATAAGATGGCTGGTAAAATCCGTGGATTTTACCATGCGTATGTTGGACAAGAAGCCATTGCGGCTGGATGTATGACAGCAACCAATCAAGAAGACCCTTTTATTACCGGATACCGTGACCATGGTTTGGCTTTGGCTAAAGGAGTAAGTCCTAATGCTGGAATGGCAGAATTGTATGGTAAGGCTACGGGTATTTCAAAAGGGAAAGGAGGAAGTATGCACTTTTTTAGTAAGGAGCATTATTTTTATGGTGGGCATGGTATTGTTGGGGCTCAAATTGGTACAGGTGCTGGATTGGCTTTTGCAGAACAATATCGCGGGTCTAAAAATGTAGTAGTTTGTTTTTTTGGAGATGGTGCTGCTAGACAAGGGATGTTGCATGAAGTATTTAATTTAGCTATGCTATGGAAATTGCCTGTAATATTTGTTTGTGAAAATAACAACTATGCCATGGGTACTTCGATAGAAAGAACTAGTAATGTAATTGATATTTACAAATTGGCTGATGCGTATGAAATGCCAGCTGATAAGTTAGATGGGATGTCGCCCGAAGCGGTGCATGAAGGGATTGCTAGAGCTGCTAAAAGAGCTCGTGAAGGAGATGGCCCTACGCTTCTTGAAATGAAAACCTATAGATACAAAGGTCATTCTGTATCCGATCCTCAAAAGTATCGTTCTAAAGATGAAGTAGAAGAATACAAAGATCAAGACCCCATTACAAAAGTGTCTAAAACAATTTTAGAAAATAATTTTGCATCTGTTAATGAATTAAAAGCCATTGACGATAAAATTGCAGCAATTGTTGACGCTTCCGTAAAATTTGCAGAGGAAAGTCCTTGGCCAGATGATAACGAATTATTAAAAGATGTTTATATTGATTCATCTTATCCATTTATTGTTGATTAATTTTTAATAAAAAAACATGAGCGAATTACACCACGAGAAACATCCATTTTTAGATTTTGTAAAAAACAATCAAAAAACTCTTTCCTACGCATTGGCGACAGTAGTTATTGTGATTGCTGGATATTTTGGGTATACTGAATTGTACCAAAACCCTAGAGAGACTAAAGCGGCAGATGCATTGTATGCTGCCGAAAAATATTTTGCTGTAGATTCTTCCAATTTAGTTTTAAATGGAGACGGCGCCAGCAAAGGGGTGTTGTATGTGATTAAACAATATAGCGGTACCCCATCTGCTAATTTAGCAAAATATTATGCAGGCATTAGTTATTATAGATTAAATGATTTTAATAAGTCTATTGAATATTTAAAAGATTTCTCCACAACTTCTAAGCAAGTTCAAGCGATTGCTTATGGTACTATTGGTGATGCTTATTCTGAGTTGAAAAAAAATGATGACGCTATTAGCTATTATAAAAAAGCAGGTAGCCATTTTCCAGAAGATGATGCCATTTCTTCTGAATATTTGTTCCGTGCAGCCTCTTTATTAGAATTAAATGGCAAGGCGGATGAGGCGGTAACTATTTTTAAAGATATTAAATCTAAATACCCTAAATCTGAAAAAGGATTTAGCGCAGATAGGTATATAAATAGATTGAAGGTTCAGCCTTAATAAGCTGTTTTAAGCACTTGAAAAAAGGCATTCTCCACCAAATGTGGAGAATGCCTTTTTAATTAAAACCATTTTTTAAGCTACAATTGTTATTTTTGAGTATGACCGTACAGTTATTTATTCCTTGTTTTATGGATCAATTGTATCCCAATGCTGCCTTTAATACTATTAAAGTATTAGAAAAAGCAGGATGTACCGTAAAATACAATGATAAGCAAACCTGTTGTGGTCAACCTGCATTCAATGCTGGATTTTGGGGGGAATCAAAAGATGTTTGTACCAAATTCGTACAAGATTTTTATGGTACAGATTATATAGTAAGCCCTAGTGCTAGCTGTACAGGTTTTGTAAGAAATAATTATGGAAAATTATTTGAAAACAATGCTTTCCAAAGTCCTGCCAAAAAAGTATCCAATAGAATGTATGAGTTGTCTGAATTTTTGGTTAAAGTTTTAAAAGTAACAGATTTAGGTGCCAGTTTTGAAGGCAAAGCCACTTATCATGATAGCTGTGCAGGTTTGAGAGAATGCAATATAAAACATGAACCACGTGAATTATTAGCAGCAGTAAAAGGGTTAGAATTAATTGAAATGAATGAGACAGAAACCTGTTGTGGTTTTGGTGGAAGTTTTGCTGTTAAATATGACACTATTAGCGTTTCTATGGCCGATCAAAAAATAGACAATGCCATTAAAACAGATGCCGAATATTTAATTAGTACCGATTTAAGTTGTTTGATGCATATTGAAGGCCGATTAAAATTCAATGGTCAAAATTTAAAGGTCATGCACTTAGCTGATGTCTTGGCGAGTGGGTATTAAGTCGCTTTATTAATAAATAATTTTATATTCTTTTATGGCTTATTGGTTAATTAAATCAGAACCGTTTAAATATTCTTGGGATCAATTCAATAAAGACAAAAAAACTTTTTGGGATGGTGTAAGAAATTATGGAGCGCGGAATAATTTAAGATCCATGAAGAAAGGAGATCTTGCATTTTGGTACCATAGTAATGAAGGCATGGAAATAGTAGGTATTGCTAAAGTGGTGAAAGAAGCTTACCAGGATCCTACTACCGAAGAAACAGCCTGGTTGGCCGTGGATTTTGCGCCCCATCAAAAATTAAAGCATCCCGTTAAATTATCGGATGTTAAAGCCAATACCAATTTGGCCGATATGGCCTTGGTAAAATTAGGTCGATTATCTGTACAACCTGTTACCGATAAGGAATGGAAGGAAGTGATGAAAATGAGTGAAGGGAAATAAACTCACTTATTTAAAAAAGGTATAGCCAATTAAGATAGCAATCACCACTCCAATGATGTCGGCAAATATTCCGGCCCATAAAGCATAACGTATTTTTTTAATCCCCACACTACCAAAGTACAATGCGATTATATAAAAAGTAGTATCAGCAGAACCCTGAAATATGGAAGCCAACTTCCCAACAAATGAATCGGGACCTTGGTTTTGAAAAATATCTAACATCATTCCTCTGGCTCCACTCCCACTTAATGGTTTCATAATGGCCACGGGTAATGCCCCAATAAATTCAGTATTGATTCCTGTTAATTCAATTAAATAAGTAAATCCATTGATGATATACCCCATGGCACCACTGTCTCTAAAAACTCTAATGGCTACCAACATGGCTACTAGATAAGGGATGATTTTTACAATCACATCAAATCCATTTTTAGCACCTTCAATAAAGGCATCAAAAACAGAAACTTTTTTATAAGCACCACCTATTATAATTCCAATAATGATGACCATTAATAAACCATTGCCCACTACTTTTGAAAATACTTCTTTATGTACCGTAGATAAATTGCTTACGCCTACCATCACCCCTACTAATAACAAGACCAATCCTACCAACCAACCTATTAATACTTTATCCCATTTTAGTTTTTGATACCAACCTACCATTAAAATGGAGGCTAAAGTGGTTCCTATAGTAGCCAACACGCATGGAATAAATATGCTGGCTGCGTCCTGAGAATTGGCGGCCAATCGATAAGAAATAATGGTTAAGGGAATAATGGTAAGACCACTGGTATGTAAAACCAGGAACATAATTTGTGCATTCGTGGCCTTTTCTTTCTCTGGATTAAGGGTTTGTAAGCTTTCCATAGCTTTTAATCCAAAAGGGGTGGCTGCATTGTCTAATCCTAGCATATTGGCGCTAAAATTCATCACCATATGCCCCATGGCGGGGTGATTGGCTGGAACCTCTGGAAACAATCTGCTTAAGAAAGGATTCATCCATTTAGCCAGCTTTTGAATGGCTCCTGCTTTTTCTGCAATATTCATTAATCCTAAAA
>CANHLZ010000139.1 GCA_947461595.1 Bacteroidota bacterium
GCACATGGTTGGCATTGTTTTGCGTGTTATCATATTCTATCAAAAAAGTAGGCCCTTGAACACGATAATAAGTCCCCTTGCCCATCATTGAATGACTATCACCCGCCCAAGCAAACCAAATATCATCTAATCCATTTGTATGAATTTTTATAAGCATGGCTTCTGCAAATACTTTAGTGTAGCGGCTTACGTATAAACTAATTAATTGCAACATTAATTGTTGCTGTTCATTTGTAAGTTCTTTGTATCTAATTCCTTCCGGATTATTTAGCATCAAAATCCTTTTATCAAAACTTATAATTTCTTTATAGGCAATGGAGTCAATAATGGCTTTGCTTAATTGGGATTCAGTTAAAGAACTCAATAATGTAAAACCCATTTCGGTTTCCTCTTTTAATACCTGCTTTCCTTTTTGCGCTCCACTGAGCACTATACCAGGGTTGGATCCCAAAAAGCCTGGTGTTCCAGAAATAAGTGTTTGTTTAGAAAAAGAAAAGTTAAAAGAAATATGATGACCCTCAAATCTCCATCCCCAAATAGTTTTAGCGGAAGGAATTCCAAAAACGGTGATATGATAATTGCCTGTATCTCTATAATGATCTTCCGGTTTGCGCATTTCTAACTCTTTTAACAACTGATCCAATTGCATAATTTCTTTTGTCTTATGAAAGGCATCCTCCCCTAGGCAAGTTTTTAATAAATCAAAAGCTGCTATTTTTTGGATATTATTCATTTCATTAAAAGTGATACCTTTTCTATCCATAGGCACAAAATGAAAATTGTAACGCTCGTCTGTATCAAATGGGAATAGAGTTTCCACTTTTTGTTCTTTACTCAAAAGGGCAATGAAATAATTGGCGGCGGTGACCGCTTTTTGTGCGCTAGTATTGAGAGACAATAGTATAATACTTAAGGCTATAAAAATACATTGCTTCATAAAAGTGTTTATTAAGATTAACAAGTTAAGTAAAAGCGCTATATCTTTTACTCAATTCATCACAAAAAAGTAGCAAAGCAGTTATTTATAAGCTATATTTCATAAATTGCTTTGTTAACTATGCACAATGTCATTTTACCTTAGATCAATTTTACGGTTGTTGTTTTTTACAATGATCTCCTTTCAAGCTATAGCTCAACAAAGCTATACGGCTAAGGGAAATGTTATTGATTATGAAACTAAGCAGCCTATAAAGCAAGTGAGTGTAGTTATTCAAAGCACACGCAGTGGAACTATCACCAATGACAGTGGTTATTTTTCTATCCCTTTAAAATCTACAAAAGCTATAATTCAATTTGCTTTTATTGGCTATACTACAATAAGTAAAGAATTTATTTTTTCAGCAACGGCTAAGCCCTTTCTTATTGAACTTAAAAGAGCATCGTCCCCTTCTTTAGATGATGTAACAGTGAAAGCATTTAAAGAACGCTCTAAATTAAAAACCACAGAAATGAATGTGGTAAGAATTAATCCAGAATCAATAAAACAAGGACCCATTTTATTAGGGGAAGCGGACATTATAAAAGCATTAATATTGCAACCAGGTATTACAAGCACAGGCGAAAGCGCTGGAGGTTTCAATGTGCGTGGCGGCAACGCAGATCAAAATTTAGTTTTAGTAGATGGCGCCCCGCTTTTTAATACCTCTCATTTACTTGGTTTTTATACTTCGCTAAGCCCCGATGTTGTTCAAGATATTTCATTGTACAAAGGTGGGATGCCTGCCGAATATGGTGGTCGACTTTCTTCTCTACTTACTATGAAAATAAAAAATGGCAACAATGAAGAAATACAATACAATGGGGGTATAGGTCCTATGAGCAGTCGTTTCTTTGTTAACGGGCCTTTGATTAAAAATAAATTAACATTTACAAGTGGGTTTAGATCAGCCTATCCTAATTTTATTTTAAATCAATTAGGATCTAATTTTGGTAATAGCCGTGCTTCATTTTATGATGCTGTATTAAAAGCCGAGTATACCATCAATGATAAAAATACTTTGTCTATTACCGGGTACAGAAGTTACGATAAATTTAAGTTTGATTCTACTATGGAATATCAATGGGAATCTAATTTGGTGTCTTTGAATTTTAATTCAGAATTAAATTCAAGACTAACTTTCAAATTTAATGCAAATCACAGCAACTTTCTTTCTACCATCTTTGGCTTAGATAAGGCTTATGAATATTCACTGTTATCTAAAATTGGTCAAACACAATTAAAACCAACTTTAGTATATCATCCATCCGAAAGCCATACTATTGAAACAGGACTCGATTATATATTATATGAAGTTGCCCCAGGTACTCAAAAACCCAATTCAATTTCAAGTAATATTATACCCATTAATATACCAAAAGAACAAGGTCGAGAAATGGCTGCATTTATTAGCGATAATTTTGAAGTCAATAACAAATTATCCATACAATTAGGGCTACGTTATGTTGGTTATGATTATTTAGGGCCTAAAACTGTATATCAATATGAGCAAGGGTATCCGATGTCTAAAGAGACTATTTCTGATAGTATACCCTATGCAGCTAATAAAATAATTAATTCGGAAAAAGGATTAGAACCTAGAATTGCTATCAAGTATAGCTTATCAGATGCAATGTCATTAAAAATTAGTTATAATAGGGGCCAACAGTTTTTACATTTAATATCTAATACTACGTCTATCTCTCCAGTTGATTTTTGGAAACTCAGTGACCCTTATATTAAAAAACAAATTGGCGATCAATATGCAACTGGTCTTTTTGGCAGCTTTGTAAATAACTTATACGAAGCTTCTGTTGTAGTATATTATAAGACCACTCAGAACACCGTTCAATATAAAGATGGAGGAACCTTGTTATTAAATCCTTATATAGAAAGTGCATTATTGAATGCACGTGGAAGGGCCTATGGAATTGAGATGAGCGTTGCTAAAAATTTTGGAAAAGTAACCGGGCAAATTAATTATACTTATTCTCAAACTCAAGTTCAGGTACTCAATACCTTCCCTTCAGAAATTGTGAATCAAGGCGCTTATTATTTTGCAGATATAGATAAACCGCATAATCTAGCCATTATAGCAAAAGTAAAATTGCAAAGAGGTTGGACATTTAATACCAATTTCATTTTTACATCTGGCCGGCCTGCCACTTATCCGGATGGGAATTATCTTTTTAATCAAAATGTTGTTTCTAATTATTCAATGCGCAATTCTGATCGACTTCCTGCTTACCATCGGATAGATGCTGGGTGGAGTTACACTACTAAAATAAGTCCTGAGCAAAAAAAATACAGCACTTGGAATATTTCATTTTATAATTTATACATGCACGAAAATGCTTACTCTGTATATTTTAAAAATGTAAATACCAGACTTCGTGCCTACCAACTTTCAATCATTGGAACCATCATCCCATCTCTCACCTGGAACTATAATTTCTAATTCATGCTAAATCGAAATATATATATTTATCTTAGTTTAATTATTCTTTTTACACAAAGCTGTATTAAAGAGGTTAATCCAAGTACTAGGCAAGCAGCGCCTATCTTAGTGGTGGAAGGATCCATCACTACCGACTCTATACCTTATACTGTCCAATTAACTTATTCAGGAGCTATTGTCTCTTCATCTGCTGATATTTCAGAAAGTAATTATGTGAAAGATGCCACCGTAAGTATTTCAGATAATTTAGGAAATACCACTGTATTAAAATATACCATCAATGGAATTTATAAAACAAATGACCCATCCTATATTGGCAAAGTGGGCCGTAGTTATTTTATTAAAGTGAAATTAAAAAATGGGACTACCTATATTTCGACACCTGAAAAAATTAATAATCCGGTACCTATTTCCAAAGTAAGAGGCAATTTCGTTAATAAATCTGACATGTTTTTCCCAACTTATATGAGTGTTTCCATTGATGC
>CANHLZ010000140.1 GCA_947461595.1 Bacteroidota bacterium
CCATCGCGGTCTTCTTTTTCTACTACCATTACTTCTACTGTATCACCAGTTTTTACACCATTGGTGTCACGGAATTCATTTAATGAAACTAGACCATCACTTTTAAAACCAATGTTTACTACCACATCTGTTTTAGTTAAAGCAACTACTAATCCATTCATAATTTCTCCGTCAGAAATTTGTACGAAAGTGCTATCATACACTTTATCATACTTTACTCTTTCCGCTTCTGCATAATGACTTACGTTACGTTTGTCAACGCTCCAGTCAAAATCGTCATGCGCTGTTTCAATAATTGGTTCAGGTGCTTTTGGTATCGCAGTTGCTTCAACAGCTGTAGCGCCATCGAATTCCTGTGCGTCTGCGTTTAGGTTTTTTGAAAATAGTTTCATATAAAATCCGGCGTTTTTAAACCGGACGGCAAAGGTAGGGGAAAAGCAATAAATTAGGCCTAAAATAGAGTAAAAAAATAGTCTTATTCTAGATATAACTTATTGATTATCAATTTAAATTTGGAAGAAGGGTGATAAGATCTAGGTGAATAAGCTTAAAGAGCCACGCACCCCTATTTTAGTTGTGCAATATGTTGGGCCGCAATCCACCCGGAAGTCCAAGCATGTTGGAAATTAAAGCCCCCAGTGATGCCATCCACGTCCATCATTTCACCCGCAAAATGCAGGCCTGAAACTAATTTACTTTCCATGGTATTGGCGTCTATTTCGGATAGCTCAATCCCTCCACAGGTAACAAACTCTTCTTTAAAAGTAGTCTTGCCTTTCACATTTAATGTAGTCTTGGTTAAAGATTGTATTAATAACTGTTGTTGTGTGCTTTTCAAATCGGCCCATTTGGTAGTGTAAACAATTCCTGCTTCTTGTAAAAAATATTGCCATAAACGTTGCGGTAAATTAAATGGATTTTTAGACCCCATTTCACGTCGACCTAAATCCATTCTTAAATTAATCCATTCCATTTTCAAAGTAGACTCGTTGTATTCTGGTGTCCAATTAATAAGGATGGCGCCTTCGTAATTGTCATTTGCTAATTCACGTGCGCACCAAGCAGATAATTTAATAGCCGCTGGTCCACTAATGCCCCAATGGGTAATGAGCAAGGGACCTTGTTCTGTTGTTTTATTTCCTTTCCATTGTATGATAGCATTGTCTACTGCTACACCCATTAAAGTAGTAATATTTTTCTCCACCACATTAAAAGTAAATAAGGAAGGAACAGGTTCCACAATGGTGTGCCCTAGTAAAGTTAACCAAGTAAATTTATCCGATTTTAACATACCTCCTGTCGCCATACAAATAGCATCAGCGGTAATTTTATCTTGGTTAGCCAATGAAATAACAAAGGATGCGTCCTTTTCATGATTCAATTTTTCAACATGCACTACCTCTTGCCCTGTCAAAACTTTAATATCATATTGATGTACTTTTTGTAAGAAGCAATCAATGATGGTCTCTGAATTATTGGTAGTAGGAAACATTCTTCCATCTTTTTCGGTGTGTAAGGAAACGCCGTTTTTAGCAAACCACTGAATGGTATTTTTGGTAGCAAATTGATAAAATGCTTTTTTTAAAAACCGTGCCCCACGTGGATATTTTTTTAAAAGTACTTCTACGTCTGGGCAAGCATGGGTTACATTGCAACGCCCACCACCGCTCACTTTTACCTTAGATAAAATTTTATTTGATTTTTCAAGTATACGAATCTCCCAATCCGGATGCAATTCAGCAATTTGTATGGCACAGAAAAAACCTGCTGCACCTGCTCCTATTACAATCACTTTTTTCTTTTCCATTACCAACTTTATTCCAACTTTAAAAATCGTGAATAATAATACCGCCCCCTATTAATAATAAGAAGTATTCAAATTAGCATTTAGTTTCTCAGCTGCTTCTATAATAGAAAAATCAGACAGAATAAAAGCTTCTTTATTTTTAACGCATACGTCATGCTCAAAATGTACCGATGCTTTTCCATCTTGTGTTTTCACAGTCCATCCATCTTCTTCTGTAAATACTTTATGTGTGCCCAAATTAATCATGGGCTCTATAGCCAACACTAAGTTCTCTTTCATTTTTAAGCCCGTACCTCTTTTACCATAATTAGGCACTTGAGGATCTTCATGTAAATTTTTTCCGAGTCCATGCCCTACCAGTTCTCTTACTACGCCGTAACCATGTAATTTTTCGGTATGTTCTTGGATGGCGAAACTAATGTCCCCCACTCTATTATTCACAATTGCTTTTTCAATGCCCTTGTACAAGGATTCTTTAGTCACTTTTACCAATTGTAAAATTTCAGGAGCTACTTCTCCTAAAATAAAAGTATAAGCGTGATCGCCATGCCAACCATTTAATACCACGCCTAAATCAATCGAAACGATATCACCCTCTTTCAAAGGGGTGGTATTAGGAAACCCATGTACTACCACATCATTAACAGATGCACAAATATTATGCGGGTAGCCATGATAATTATAAAAAGAAAGCGTGGCTTTATGATCTTTCACAAACTGCATACAAAATTGATCTATGTCTAAAGTAGTCATGCCTGGCTTAAGCTGCGTAGCTACCTGCGTTAAGGTTTTGCTTACCAATAAAGCTGCTTCTTGCATCAACTTTACTTGTTCTTCTGTTTTAGTAATAATCATAATTCCATTTATCTTATAAAAAAACAAACCTGTCGTTATTGGACAGGTTTGTAAATATAAATATTTTTATTAAGTATCCTTTTAACTAGATCGCAGAATTGGTAATGGGTGTTCTTCCTTGAATACGACCCGAATTCATTAATCCATCATATTGACGCATCAATAAATGAGTTTCAATTTGTTGTAAAGTATCTAAAATTACACCTACCATAATCAATAAGGATGTTCCACCAAAGAAGGAGCTAAACCCTTGTGTTACACCTAATTTTTGAGCAAATCCAGGTAAAATACCTACCAATGCTAATAAAATTGCGCCTGGTAAAGTAATCTTATCCATAACAGATCCAATATAATCAGTTGTAGGTTGTCCTGGTTTAACACCTGGAACAAAACCATTATTACGTTTTAAATCTTCAGAAATTTGCTTTGGATTAAATATTAACGCTGTATATAAGAAGGTAAATCCTATAACCATGATTGAATAAATAAGCATGTACCAAACATTACTATGGTCATTGAATATTCTTACAATACCCTGCGCAGAATCAATATTAGTAAAGGAAACCAAAGTAGGTAAGAACATAATAGCTTGTGCAAATATGATGGGCATTACACCAGCGCTATTTACTTTAACAGGTAAAAATTGACGCGCCCCACCCACTTGAGAACCGCCAATAACTTGTTTCGCATAGGTTACAGGAATCTTACGAACCCCTTGTACCAATACAATTAAGCCCATTATAACAGTCACTAGTATAGCTACTTCAATTAAGAATATTAATAAACCGCCACCGCCTTTTTGGCTTTTAGAACTAAATTCTAAAATAATAGATTGAGGTAAACGACCTAGGATACCTACCATGATAATGATAGAAGTTCCATTTCCTAATCCTTTATCTTGAATTTTTTCACCCAACCACATTACAAATAAGGTACCCGCAGTTAAAGTGATTACAGTTGACAACCAGAAAAAAGGCTTGAAGGCTGGTACCAATGCTTCGGCATAACCAGGACTATTTAAATAAGCAACATAAGCGCCCGCTTGAAAAGCTGTAACGATTACGGTTAAATATCTTGTCCATTGATTGATTTTGTTTCTTCCGCTTTCTCCTTCCTTTTGAACCTTTTGTAACTGAGGAACTAAAATAGTCATCAATTGCATAAAGATAGAAGCAGATATATAGGGCATAATCCCTAATGCTAAAACTGATGCTTGCGAAAACGCACCACCAGCAAACATATCAAAAATACCCAATA
>CANHLZ010000141.1 GCA_947461595.1 Bacteroidota bacterium
CCAGCAAATTTGATCACGACGTCTTGTAAAACAACTTCTTTTTGCATATTGCATTTTATTGGAGCACGAAGGTACAAATCCAAGGCGCTAAAACCTTAACTTTTTATAAATTTTTTTATAGTTTTCTTGTCTAACTTTGAGGCCCTAATTCATTGGTTTTATGGCTTATAGCTCCATTTTTTATTTATTTAGTCATTTTTTTGTTCAATTGCTGTCTATTGGGGGTACTGAACAAGCTATGCCTACCCTTGGTCCCCACCTAAATGGAGTGCACAAATCTGTAGAAGACAGCTTACTTAAACACATTTACTTAAGCTTTGATGACGGCCCTAATTTGGGGACTTCCAATTGTATTAGGGTTTGTTCTAAACAAAAGGTAGCGGCCACCTATTTTGAAGTGGGCTTTCATCTAGCTGGAAATAGAAAAGGGCAAAGGCTCTATCAAGAAATTCTTAAAAATGATAGTTTATTTGCCCTTTGCAATCATAGTTTTTCACATGCCTATAGCAAATATTTAACCTATTATCATCATCCCCAGGAGGCATTTGCCGACTTTATGCTGGCTGAATCACTGCTACAGTCCAAAAATAATATTGTAAGGCTGCCAGGTAACAATGCATGGAATACTACAGAAGTAAAAAGAGCAAGTGGATTGGTTCGGCCATTGGTTCAACAACTAGATAGTGCGAATTTTAACATAATAGGATGGGATATGGAATGGCGATTTAATAAAAAAGGGAGGCCCATAAAAAGCCCAGAAGCCATAGCGGGATTGGTGGATAGCCTTTTTAAATTCAATCTAACTGTGACAAAAAATCACTTAGTTATTTTAATGCACGATCACATGTTTAGGGCTGCGGAAGATTCCATTAAGTTAGACAAAATGATCGCCTTGTTAAAGCAAAATTCACGGTATCGTTTTGAGAAGCTCACACATTATCCAGGACTTAAAAATTAATTGAATTAACTTTTTTTTATAGGATGAATTCAAAGTATTTTGTATTTTTATACTAGAAATTAAATTAAATTTTATGGCAATATTTAGCTCTAGCAATCCAACGCTTACCGAAAAAATTTTCGATAAAAGTTTAAATGACAATGCCAACTCTTTTGGTGTAATGAGTGTGCGTGGAACAATTAATAAGTTTGGATTTTTATTAGTCATGGTCATGGCTGCTGCCATGTATGTTTGGAATGTATATGCAGAAGGAAATACCGGTACCGCTAATACTTTAATGTTGGTAGGCGCCATTGGAGGTTTTGTGGTGGCCTTAGTAATGATGTTTAAACCAGGTTGGGCTGGAATCATTGCGCCAGCTTATGGCATTTTAGAAGGCTTATTTATTGGAGGTATTAGTGCTTTTTTTAATGCGATGTTCCAAAAATCTTATCCAAATATTGTTTTGCATGCAGTGGGATTAACATTGGGAGTGGCACTAGCTATGTTCTTGTTGTATAATTTTAGAATCATTAATGTAACCAATCGTTTACGTTCTATTATTATGTCTGCTACCATGGGTATTGGTTTATTTTATTTAATAGTATGGATATTGGGTTTGTTTGGTGTGAACATGGGCTTTGCTTTTGACAGTTCACCATTAAGCATCGGCATTAGTTTGTTTATTGTAGGTATTGCTGCTATGAATTTATTATTAGATTTTGATTCTATTGAACGTGCTGCCGAAATGGGTGCGCCAAAGTATATGGAATGGTATGGTGCTTTTGGTTTATTGGTTACTTTGGTTTGGCTTTACTTAGAAATCTTAAGACTGTTGAGTAAATTAAACTCAAAAAATTAAAAAGGCTTATTTATCCCTTTAAATAAAAATGATCATGGAGTTTAAACGGGGTAAATTAACCAACGAGCAGCTTGTGCATTTTTATCGTTCTTTGCTTTTGCCAAGAATGATAGAAGAAAAAATGTTGCTTTTGCTTCGTCAAGGAAAAATTAGCAAATGGTTTAGTGGGATTGGACAGGAAGCGATTTCAGTGGGCGCTACATTAGCCATGGAATCGAATGAATGGATCATGCCCCTGCATAGAAATTTAGGCGTTTTCACTTCGCGTAAAATGCCTTTGGTAGATTTATTTAAACAATGGCAAGGCGATAGAGATAGTTATAGTAAAGCACGTGAACGTAGCTTTCATTTTGGTAACAAAGCACATCATATTTGTGGAATGATTTCTCATTTGGGTCCACAGTTGGCCATAGCAGATGGCGTCGCACTCGCTTATCAACAAAGAGGACAGCTCAAAGCCACCCTTGCATTTACAGGAGAGGGAGGAACCAGCGAAGGCGATTTTCATGAAGCGCTTAATGTTGCCGCCGTATGGGGTTTGCCGGTTATTTTTATTATTGAAAACAATGGATATGGATTAAGTACACCTACCAACGAACAATATCATTGTGAAAATTTAGTAGATCGTGCGAAAGGGTATGGTATGGAGGGCGTGCGCATTGATGGCAATAATATTTTAGAAGTATATGAAACCATTAAAGGCGTTAGAGATTATTGTATCAATAATCAGAAACCTTATTTAATCGAGTGCGCTACTTTTAGAATGCGTGGACATGAAGAAGCTAGTGGTGTAAAATATGTTCCCAAAGAATTAATGGAAAAATGGTCCAGAAAAGATCCTATTAAAAACTTTGAACAATATTTAGTAAGCCAACAAGTATTTACGGAGATGGAAGTGGCAGATATAAGAAATGAATTAAAACAAAGTATAGAACAGGATTTAAAATTAGCGATGGAACCTTCTATTTTTACGCCCGATGTAGCAGAAGAAATGGCTGATGTTTTTGCGCCCATGGTGCTCAATACCATTCCTTATTTTGATCAATTAAATAATCCTATTCTTGCTAAGAAACGATTTATTGAATCCATTAGTGAGGCATTGAGACAGTCCATGGTGCTGTATCCTGAATTAATTTTAATGGGTCAAGATATTGCAGAGTACGGTGGTGCATTTAAAATTACCGAAGGGTTTGTTCAGCAATTTGGGAAACAACGCATTCGCAATACACCTATTTGTGAAAGTGCTATCGTGGGTGCTGCGTTGGGATTAAGTTTGGAAGGAATAAAGTCGGTGGTAGAAATGCAATTTGCGGATTTTGTTACAGTAGCTTTTAATCAAATTGTAAATAACCTTGCAAAAATTCATTATCGTTGGGGTCAAAATGCAGATGTGGTCGTTCGTATGCCAACAGGGGCTGGCGTTGGGGCAGGGCCTTTCCATTCTCAATCCAATGAAGCTTGGTTTACGCATGTGCCTGGATTAAAAGTGGTGTATCCATCTAATCCCATTGATGCGAAAGGTTTAATGATTGCAGCTTTGGCCGATCCCAATCCGATTTTATATTTTGAACATAAGGCCCTGTATAGAAGTATTGAAGCAGAAGTGCCCGATGAATATTATCAAATACCTATTGGAAAGGCTGCTTTATTAAGTACTGGTGAAGAAGCTTGTATTATTACTTATGGGATGGGGGTGTTGTGGGCTAAAAAATACCAAGAAGAAAATCCTAATCATTCCATAAGCGTTTTAGATTTAAGAACCTTGGCTCCATTAGATTATGAAGCCATTGAAAAAGTCGTTAAAAATACTGGCAAAGTAATGATTTTACATGAGGACAATTTAACAGGAGGCATTGGTGGAGAAATTAGCGCTTGGATAGCAGAACACTGCTTTGAATATTTAGACGCACCAGTAATGCGCTGCGCTTCCTTGGATACGCCGATTCCATTTAACATTGAATTAGAAAAACAATACCTCGCTAACAGTAGGTTGCATGAAATGATGCATCGTTTGCTTAGTTATTAATTTAAGTGCAACATTTTTCTTAAGTATGGGAAACCTTTCGCGTTATCTCTGATATGTATTTGTAACCGCATTGC
>CANHLZ010000142.1 GCA_947461595.1 Bacteroidota bacterium
ACACTAAAAAAACAATGAGCTAGAAGCTATTGTTTTCAAAATAGAGTAGAATATGGTCTTTTAAAAAGCTTTCTTGTTCCATTAGGTCCATGGTAGGGAGGCCCTTCAATTGCTTAAAGTGAGGCCAGCCTTCTTCATCCTGTCCTTCTAATAAGTAATATCCACTAGCAGCCAAGATGGAGCAAATGGCCACATGCATGAGGTCTTGCTTCTGCTCCTTGCTTATTTTTTCTACTAAGAATCCGGTTTCTTGAAGCCCTATAAGGAATAAAATAGATTCCGTGTCGGGCTTTTTGCCGAATCGATCCATCAGTTTTTTCTCTAAATCCCACCACCTGGTCTGAAAATCATCTTTTATCGATGCCATAGCTGCCTTTTTCAATTTGTCTAGCAAAGGTAGGGGATATCTAGGCGTAGTAGGTTGCTTTGATTATCTTTGCTAAAATTTGATCCGATGTTACAAGTGAGTTTTTTACGCCAAAATAGGGATTTAGCTAAAAAGAAATTGGCTATCAAGCATTTTGCTCAACCCGATTTGGTGGATACCGTTATAGATTTAGATGACGAAAGAAAGCAGTTACAAGCTTCTTTTGACGAAACACAGGCTAAAGTGAACAGTGCATCTAAGGAAATTGGCGCCATGATGGCCAAAGGAGATAAGGAAAAAGCGGAAGCCACTAAAACAGCGGTGGGGGAATGGAAAAAACAATTAGAGCCTTTGAAAGAAAAGATGGCTCAGGTGGAAATAGATTTACAAAACGCATTGGTGCAATTCCCCAATTTGCCACACGACTTAGTTCCCTTGGGGAAAAGCCCGGAAGAAAATGTATTGGTAAGAGAAGGGGGTGTACTACCCAAATTACCTGCTGATGCCGAAGCGCATTGGGATTTAATTAAAAAATACAATTTGGTTGATTTTGAAACAGGGGCTAAAATAACTGGCAGTGGCTTTCCTTTATATATTGGGAAGGGCGCGAAATTTCAAAGAGCACTGGTACAATATTTTTTAGATTTTAATACGGCAGCTGGCTATACCGAATACTTGCCTCCCTTTATGGTGAATGCAGCTTCTGCATTTGCTACAGGTCAATTACCAGATAAAGAAGGACAGATGTACCATGCCACCGAAGATGACTTTTATTTAATTCCTACTGCAGAAGTACCTGTGACCAATATTTTCCGTGATGTGGTTTTGAAAGAAACTGATTTGCCTTTACAAATGACGGCGTATTCTCCTTGCTTTAGAAGAGAAGCGGGAAGTTTTGGTAAAGAGGTGCGTGGATTAAACAGAGTACATCAATTTGAGAAAGTAGAAATTATACAAATTGTACATCCTGATAAAAGTGATGAAGTGTTGAATGAGATGGTGGCACATGTTGAAAAATTATTAGTGAGTTTAGGTTTGCCTTACCGTATTTTAAGATTGTGTGGTGGTGATATGGGATTTGCCTCTGCCATTACTTATGATTTTGAAGTTTACAGTGCTGCACAAGAAAGATGGCTGGAGGTAAGTAGTGTTTCTAATTTCGAATCCTACCAAACTTATAGAATGAAATGCCGTTTTAAAGATGCAGCAGGTAAAATACAGTTTGCACATTCTTTAAATGGAAGTTCTTTGGCTTTGCCTAGAATTTTTGCAGCCATTGTAGAGAACTATCAAACTGAAGTAGGCATTGCACTTCCTAAGGCTTTGCAACCTTATTTTGGTACTGAAAATTTAATTTAATTTTATATAAAAAGAACAAAGCCCTTCCATTTTAGAAGGGCTTTGTTTTGAGCACTTAAACCAACCGGGAAAGAAGACTATTAAAATTTACTAAACCTTACACCAATAGCATAGGGTAAGAAATTATAATTGGTTAAGTTTTTATCGAATAAATTAGTCATGTTATAAGATCCATACAATCGGATAGAACCGATGCCCAATTCTCCAATGGTAGACATTTTTAAATTGTTTAAGTTAAAATTGCCATTCACTTTTTTCTTTCCTCTTTCTTCACTTATCTGTTTGGTATGCGACTGAATTAAATAACCCGTACTCATGCCAATGCTTGCATAAAAGCTTCTGTTGTTTCTAGGATTGGATTGAAAATTTAATTGAATAGGAACTGTTAGGTATTCTGCAAATAATTTATTTTTTGAAAATGTTACATTATCAATAAAGATTGCGTTGTTAGGGTCTTTGCGAAAACTAATGGGTTGTTCGAATCTAAAATTATACATTTCGATACCTACTCCGTATTTTAAATTTAAGTAATGTTGATATAGGTTTACTTTTTGTTGCACTATCCAAATATTTACATTGCTTGATTTAACATTATTTAATTTCAAATCGCTATTGGTTTCATATTGATGGGCAAATGGATTGCTAGGCAATCCACTGTATAATAGGTTTGGTGTTTTGTCAATCCAATTGGCAAAACCTAAATCGAAAATCCACCAATTGGTAGAAACGTTGCTTAATTTTTTAGGCGCGCGTTCAATTTTAATATGGGTGTTATCGAAGTCGCCATCTTCTAGAATCGATTCCCAATCTTTTTTTACATCCCCGTCCTGAGATTTAATGATATTAATACGACCTACTCTAACGGTATCATCATTGACAGAAAATAGGGTGTCTTTATTGGATTTTATATATACACTTGCATTTCTATTGGTGTATCTTTTCTTAGTATTACGTATTGCGTGACGATATCCTCGATTATTACTATTCAAATCAATTTTAACTATCCCACGCCCTAATTCATAAGTGCCAGTTTTACTTTTATCATTTACAATAATCATATTACCAATTCTAATGGTATCAGCTGTTTCTTTTTTTGAAGAATCGGAACTAGTGTTGGATCTGCTGTCTTTTTGTGCATGAGCAAAGAAGCTAATACTAAGGAAATAAAGGGGAAGTAACATTTTTTTCATAAACTGGATCTTTTTTTGGAGTTTTTATTTTTCTGATTTATTTCTTTTAAATAGCGCATTGAATTTTCTAGTAAGACCTCTAAAACTTGCACCATCTATTTCAAAATTAGCGATATAGATGGTTCTTTCTGTTTCGTCCGTGTCTACTACTTTGTATTCTTTTTCTTCTGTAGAATTTTGCATTTCAGTCAAAAGTTCATTATTCATTACTTCATTTTGTTTTGAAGTGGTTTCAATAATCGGCGAAATATCGTTTTGATTTTGTGGAGTATTTTCTGCAACAGAATTCGCATCATTGCTTATCAAAGCAGATGTTTCGTTGTCAGCAATGGGGTTAGCATTGACTGTGTTGTAAACAGTTTCATTGATTCGGTTAAATTTATTTTTAGAATTTTTAAATTCATTGTCAAATTTAGCAATGGTAGCTTGATCCAATTTTATAATAGCCTTATTAGTGCTGGGTGGGATCAATTTATCTGCCTTAGCAGTGATTTGCGTTGACATTGAGGCTAAAGTCTTGACTTGATTAAATTGATAACCCAAAAACACTATAAACAGCGCTGCCATACTTAGCAGAGCCGCTTTTACTTTATAATTAAAATTGGTTTGTAGTATTGTTGATGATTGTTTGTACAGTTTATTTTTGAAATCTTGGGAGAGGCTTGCTTCCATTTCAGGCAATCGGTACAATAATGCTTTGTTGGCAAAAATGATTTTATCAGCAGTAGCTTCTGGGCTTAGTTTAGCTTTTTGTAAACTCGCCAATTCATTTGCGAAGTCAGGATTTTCTTGTACAAAACCTTCTACAGCTGCCTGGTCAACAGCAGACAACTCCTTGTCGATGTACAACAAGAAATAATTTTCGTAATTGGTTTTGTTGATACTCATTTTAGTTAGCTACTTTTTCAAGGTGAACTAATTTTTCTTTTAAAAATATTCTCGCTCGGTGCAGGTATACTTTTACTTGACTTTCTGATAAAT
>CANHLZ010000143.1 GCA_947461595.1 Bacteroidota bacterium
AAAATTTGTGAATGCGTTTACCGAAGCCAATCAAGGGAAAGCCTTTTATACAGGACTGAAAGGATTAGGTGAAATGATATTCGAAGATTACGAAACCAATAGAAAAAAGAAACTTAAATAAATAGTTTAACTACCTCCTTATGAAAATTGAAAAAATAAAGACCTTAGGCGATTTAAAAAAACAAGGTTACCAAAGTAAAAGTATAAAAGACGAATTAAGAGATAATTTGATTCTTAAAATAAAAGAAGGCGTTCCAGCCTTCGAGGGTATTCATGGATTTGAAGAAACCGTAATACCGGAAATTGAAAGAGCCATTTTATCCAAGCACAATATTAATTTATTGGGCTTAAGAGGACAAGCCAAAACCAAATTGGCTCGATTGATGATTCAGTTATTGGATGAGTATATCCCATTCGTAGCTGGATCTGAAATTAACGATGACCCTTTACAGCCCATCTCCCGATTCGCAAAGGATGTAATTAGTGAAAAAGGTGATGCAACCCCTATTGAGTGGTTGCACCGCAACGAACGTTTCTTTGAAAAACTAGCTACACCGGATGTTACCATTGCAGATATTATTGGGGATGTAGATCCTATTAAAGCCGCTAATTTAAAATTGTCTTATGCCGACGAACGCGTGATACATTTTGGAATGATTCCGAGAGCCAACAGAAGCATATTTGTCATTAATGAACTACCTGATTTGCAAGCCAGGATACAAGTGGCTTTATTTAATATCTTACAAGAAGGCGATATTCAAATTAGAGGTTTTAAACTTAGAATGAATTTAGACATTCAATTTATTTTTACCGCCAACCCCGAAGATTATACCAATAGAGGAAGTATTGTAACCCCTTTAAAAGATAGGATTGGTTCCCAAATATTAACGCATTACCCTAAAAATATTGCAGTAGCTAAAAAAATTACAGAACAGGAGGCTAAAATTAATGCAGTACAAACCGAATTAGTGTATGTGCCAAATTTAGCCAAAGATATTATTGAACAAATAAGCTTTGAAGCTAGAGCAAGTGAATTCATAGATGCTAAAAGTGGAGTGAGTGCTAGAATGACCATCAGTGCCATGGAGAATTTGATTAGTGCTGCAGAAAGAAGGGCTTTAAAAAATGGATTAACAAAAACAGCGGTTCGCTTATCCGATTTTATGGGCATCATTCCTGCTATTACAGGAAAAATTGAATTGGTCTATGAAGGAGAACAAGAAGGTGCCGAAGTAATTGCCACTCATTTAATTGAAAAGGCCATTAATACTTTATTTAAATTTCAATTCCCAAAAATTAGTAAAATAGAAAAGCAAAATGAAAGAAATGCTTACTCTGATTTACTGGATTGGTTTATAGCTGAAGGCGGGTTTGAATTATATGAAGATTTTGATGAAAAGCAATATAAGAAAGTATTAGACGAAGTAAAACCTTTGGACGCCCTTATGAAGAAGTATGCTCCAGATGCCAGTAAGGAAGATGCTTACTTTATTAAAGAATTTATTTTATGGGCCTTAGTGGAAAATAAAAAACTGAATAAAGAAAAATTAACGGAAGGATTTTCATTTAAAGATATCCTAGGGCATTTAATTAATAAGTTATAGTACCAGATAGTTGGATGGCTCCCTAAAGCGACTCAGTTACTATAACTGACCAAAATCATAGCTAATTTTATCTTCATAATAGGAATTTATGCGCATTTATGACTGAGCGCATAAACCTATATGTAGCCTAATTTTACTTTTACATATCATTAATCAACCAATTAAATAGATGATATGAAAAAAATGAACTCCCTTTTATTTGTATTTTTTGCAAGTACCTTATTTGCATGTAATGGTTCGGAAAATAAAGAAACAAAAAACGAAACTTCTACTACTTCCTCTACAGTTGGTCAATCTGGCGTACAAGATGACGCCTCACAAAAAAATGTAGTGCAAGTGGCTATAATTAGTAAGGATCACACCACACTAGTAACAGCTATTAAAGCGGGAGAATTGGTTGATGCCTTGAGCAATGCAGGCCCGTTTACAGTTTTTGCCCCTACCAATGAGGCATTTAACAAGCTACCAGCAGGCACCGTTGATGGATTATTAAAACCTGAATCAAAAGAAACTCTAGTAGATATTTTACAATACCATGTATCTGTAGGAGTATATAAAGCAGATGCCTTAAAAGATGGCCAAAGTATTGGCCAGGTAAATGGCGACAATGTAAAAATTACAAAAAAAGAAGGGGCTTTCTATGTAAATGGAAATGCTAAAATAATTGCTAGTATCCCTGCTTCTAATGGAATAATACATGTAATTGATGGAGTATTACTTCCTCCTAAAAAATAAACTAGTTAATATTGTTAAAGGCATTATAATCATTATTAAAATTACTCCAACTACTTAGTTGGAGTAATTTGTTGTGCCAATACCTGTGAAATGCTAATTGCCCTTTGTTTAGCTAATTCAGCATTAGGGCCCTCAAAATATTCGTCTACGGTTTCTACAAATAACTTATTCCATTGTTCAAAATGGGTATTATTAAGAGGTGTTAAATGATGTAAATGGGTGTGCAGGTTTACAGGGTTGCCCGAATAACTGCCTGTATAAAACAATGTATTTTCCCAAAAATCGTACATAATAGGTAAATGCTTTTCCCAATTAACATTAGCCACCTCATTAAAAATAAAACCTAAAGTAAAATCTACTTTAATTTTTTTATAGAATTCATCAACTAAAACAATAATCTCTTTTCTTGAAATAATATCTGATTGCATTGTAAGTAAATTAAAGTAATTAGTTAGACAATTGATTTTACAAATCTTTCCTGTTAAATTTTCTTGTTGAAAAATACAATGGAATGAATACCCACATACCAAGAATGATAAAAGCCAGTATCAGTCCCATTGTAGTTCCAAAAAAATCTTTAAATATAGCCCCTGTGTATCCCATCATAGCAGAGATATCTAATTTAAGAAGTATAAGTATTCTACCTAAATCAATAGGATTAAACGCACTTACTAGTAACATTGGCTTCTCTAAAGGATACTCTGCAAATTGAAATAATAAAAACAACACAAAACCATCAAATAATAAAGAAAAATATATCCAAAGTAATATGGCCATGCCTATCCCCTTGGCCTTGTCTCTTATCTGAACAGCCGCCCATAAAGCAATGGCAATAAAAATGACGCTTAATAAAACACCTACCAATATTAGCAATAATCCGATGGAATTAAATTGAAATAGTAGTACAGGTATTCCAATTCCTACTATAAACGCCAAGGAAAGTGATAACACCAACCCAACTAAAAAGCTTAACCAAATACTTTTTCGCTGTAAAGGTTGGCTTACCAATAATTCAATAAATTCAGCACTATTGTAAATATAAATAGTAGAAAATAACAGACTAAATAAAGGAACTATAATTAATATAATGTTTAATAAACTTAGTAATCCTTTATTAGCGTTGTCCTCTAGTCCAAATAAGCTCAAGGAGGTACATAATAAAACGATGCAATAAATAATTAATATCTTACTTCGAAGAATATCGGTCATTATATATTTAACTATTTTTTTCATTGTATTGTATTAAAATAATTATGCGTTCTTTAACATGATGGATGCAATGGCCTTAGCTAATTTTTCTTCTCCAGTGTCTTCTCTCAATAATTCAATAGCTTGATGAAAGCACAATTTTCCATCTTGCATATAAATCACTTCTGAAACCAGGTCATCCAAATCGCTTAACACATGCGAGGTGACTAATATTAATTTCCCTTTTTCTTTTTCTGCAATAATTTTTTCTTTAAATATTTCTGAAGCAATAGGATCTAAGCC
>CANHLZ010000144.1 GCA_947461595.1 Bacteroidota bacterium
AATCAAATATTTAAAGCTGGTAAATAGGTAAATTATTTCGGCTACCCATTCCTATAAATGCAAATCCCGTCCAAACTACTAAGAACGGGATTTTTAGCAAGCAATCGTTTATTGAGGAGCTAAATCCTATTCCAATCTAATTCTATTTTTTTTATAATTAAAAAAAATAGCAATATATCTTATTAAACAAACGATCGATTGTTATTTTTTTTGATTACGCTCATTCTATTCTAATCTTATTTTTAAGCCATAGGGCTTGGCTTTCTGTTAAATCAAATTCAATGACCAGTTCCCTCCACCCTATCTTTCCTCCATGTTCTTTCTTTAAACGCAATAACTGTTTTATTTCTTTGTCTTGAAATAAATCAAGCATTTTCCATTGATCAAAAGTCATTGAATTGGCCACCCATAGTTGATCCATTTTCTTTTTTACCATTAAATGCGGCCTTAATAATTGAAAACAGCTATCGGTCATTCCATACACTTTGCTAATTTCATAAATGGAATGGAAACCACCTAGGTGCTGTTTGTATTGAAGCAAGTTTTCAATAACCATTTTTGACAATTTAGCTTGATCCATCCACTCCGCCGCAGTTGCTTCATTGATATCAATGGTCCAACTAATTTCTTTAAAACGGTCCTTGTCATTTAAGTAGTGCCCATTGAATTTCCCATATACATTATATCTATAGCGATTCCATTTGGTCTGCTCCCTTGTTGGATTATTTTGAATGCTTACATAGGGCATTAATTTTTCAATGAGTTCTTTTTTCAATCCATACCAATGTCCCAAATCTTCTTTGCGGTAAAACCGCCCTCCCTTATTTCTATAACGAAATAAGGTACTAATTTGCCGAGGCGGAATGCCCAACCGCAAAGCATGTGTACTATCAATACTATTGGGATCAAAATTAAATAAAACATATTCCTTTTGAATTTTACTTTGTTTTTCTTTAAGTGCCGACTTAGGCATAAGTATACTAATAATAATACTTACCAGTAATACCAGCCCTAATACTAGAATCCCTTTTTGTTCTTTAATAGAAAATATAAAATAGGATTTCCAATGATGTTGCATGCTAAAATTTCACACTAGATACATCCATTGTTTAGTTGTACAACAAGTATAAATACCTTGAATCTTAAATAGATAAATGCTTATTAAATGGAAAACTGGAGCCCATCATACGCTAACCGAACACCTTTGGGTAAATTAGATTCTACCTGCTCGTGCAATCCTATTTGATGGCTAAAGTGAATCAAATACACTTGCGGTATGCCTAATGAATGAATGACTTCTAAAGCTTGTTCTAAATTATAATGCGTTGGATGATTTTCCTTTCGAAGCGCATTTAAGATTAATACCTGTGATCCTTTTATTTTTTCTATTTCCGAAGGTGGTATATAATTAGCATCAGTGATATAAGTAAAGTCGCCTAACCTGAAACCCAAAACGGGCATTTCCCTATGCATGACTTGTATTGGTATAAATGGAATGTCGCCAATGGTAAATGGATCCAGCCCAATGGTAATTAATTCCATTTCGGGAAGTCCAAGATCTTTGTCTTTTTCAAATGCGTAATAAAAATCACGCTTAATCGCGACCTGCGTAATTTCATTCGCATAAATAGGCATCGACTTTTTTGAAAAAAAATTAAATGGTCTAATATCGTCTAAACCCGCATAATGATCGCGATGCGGATGTGTAAAAACAATCGCATCTATTTGAGTGGTTTGCGTGCGCAACATTTGATATCTAAAATCGGGTGTGGTATCTATGACTACCGTGGTGGTTTTGCTTTGAATTTTTATACTAGTTCTTAACCTTTTATTTTTAGCATCTGCCGAAGTACAGACCGCGCAGTCACATCCAATTAATGGAACCCCCGTACTGGTACCCGAACCTAAAATGATAATGTCTAACAAAGTATAAATATTTACAGGGAATCATCCTCGTTCCAATCGGAACTATGCTTCCGTTAAAGAAAGTCGTTTTACTTCGGTATATAACTTTTGAGAATCGTGGGTCAGCTTATCAAAATGAATATCTAAAATAGGTATCAATTCTAATAAAGTATTAATGCGGGCCTCTAAGTTCAAAAACTTATTCAACACCACAATTCTTTTGGCTTCCAACAAACACCAGCCACTTTGAAAATTGCCTCTTTCATAGCGCACTACAAAATCTGATTCACCTAAAATATCTTCTAATTTGTCTAATGTAGTTTGAGTCAATTTCATAGTAAGCATTGATTTTTAGTATAGTAAGTAACCCTACAAAGATAGTTTTTAGTTAAGCCGCTCATTTAAAATTAAGCGCAGAGTTATTCACATTTCGTACCTTTGTGAACACAAATCAACTATGGCTTTTACACATCGAAAAATTGTCAATGACCCGGTGCATGGTTTTATTACCATCAATGATCCATTAATTTTCGAATTAATCAATCATCCATTTTATCAACGCCTGAGAAGAATCCAACAAATGGCTTTGGCTCAGTTAGTTTACCCAGGTGCCGTGCATACCCGTTTACATCATTCTTTAGGCGCCTACCACTTAATGTGTATTGCTATTAATGAGCTTACCGACAAAGGCATTGAAATTACCAAGGAAGAAGCACAGGCTGCAAAAGTGGCCATTTTATTACACGATATTGGACATGGCCCTTTTTCCCATGCCCTAGAAAATATTTTACTAAAAGGAGTAAGCCATGAAGATTTATCCTTGCTCATCATGCAGCAACTTAACGAAGCGCCCAATGAAATTTTAAAAGGACAGCTACATTTAGCCATTCAAATTTTTACCAATCAATACCCTAAAAAATTCTTACATCAACTTATCAGCGGCCAGCTAGATGTGGACAGATTGGATTATTTATCTAGAGATAGTTTTTTCACCGGCGTTAGTGAAGGTGTGGTGGGCTATGAGCGTATCTTAAAAATGCTTACCGTACACAACAACGAACTTGTAGTAGAAGAAAAAGGAATTAATAGCGTTGAGAAATTTTTAATGTCTCGTAGATTAATGTATTGGCAGGTTTACCAACACAAAACTGTAGTGGCTTCGGAAAATATGTTGGTGAAAATTATTGAGCGTGCTCAATTATTATTTCAACAAAAAGACGAAGCCGTAAAAACGGGAAGTATCTTGGATTATTTCTTAGGCGAGTTCAATGGCGATTTAAAAAATATTAATTTAAACGCTTATTGCCAATTAGACGATACCGATATCTTATTTGCCATCAAACAATGGCAACACCATAAGGACCCTATCTTATCTTTATTATGCAACCGATTGTTGAATAGACAAGGTTTTAAATGTATTATGCAATCCGATCCTATTGCAAATAAACAATGGGAAGAGGCTTACCAATTGGTTAAATCAAAATTCCCTTTTGAGGATAAAGACCTAGCCTTTTTGTGCTTTAAAGGCACAGCCAGCAATACCTTGTACAAGAATGACAATGAAACCATTAAAATTTTGCTAAAATCGGGTGAAATCACCTCTATTTCGCAAATTCAAAACGCTTTAATCATTGAAAGTCTTTCTGCACCGGTTAAAAAATTTTACATTTGCTTACTTAAAGAATAAGCCCCCAATTCAAATAATTACACATGCTATCATTTAGTGCCCAACAGATTGCTTTGATGATT
>CANHLZ010000145.1 GCA_947461595.1 Bacteroidota bacterium
GTGGGTTTGTTTCCTGCGAATACTTTGAAGGGTGCAAGAAATTCTATTTCTTTTTCAGATTTTTTATTGGCCTTTAATTCGGCAGTGACTTCGGATAAAGTTTTACCATTCATTAAAGCTTCTGTTTGTGCAAAATAATTACTTAATAATTTATCATGATGATCTCCAATAGGGTTGTGACTCATGGCGGGTGCAATAAAATCACAAGGAATTACTAAAGTACCTTGATGTATTAATTGATAAAAAGCATGTTGACCATTGGTGCCTGGTTCGCCCCAAATAACAGGGCCCGTGCTATAATTAACCGCTGTTCCGTTACGATCGATATACTTGCCATTGCTTTCCATATTTCCTTGTTGGAAGTAAGCAGCAAAACGATGCATGTATTGGTCGTAAGGCAAGATGGCTTCAGATTGTGCGCCAAAGAAATTCGTATACCAAATACCTAATAGGGCCATTATAACTGGGATATTTTTTTCGAACTTTTCTGTTTTAAAATGATTGTCTGCTTCATTGGCTCCTTTTAATAAGGCTTCAAAATTTTCATAACCAATGGTTAATGCAATGGATAATCCAATTGCACTCCATAAGGAATATCTTCCGCCCACCCAATCCCAAAACTCAAACATATTTTTACTACTAATGCCAAAAGCATTCACTGCTTTTTCATTGGTACTCAATGCCACAAAATGGGTGGCTACATGTTTTTCATCCACCGCTTTTTCAACAAACCAAGTTCTGGCGGTATGGGCATTGGTCATGGTCTCTTGTGTCGTAAATGTTTTAGAAGCAATTAAGAATAAAGTTTCTTCGGCATTTACTTTTTTCAAAGTTTCAGCAATATGAGTTCCGTCAACATTACTTACAAAATAAACCTGAATACCATCCACCCAATAAGGCTTTAAGGCTTCTGTCACCATCACTGGACCTAGATCACTTCCGCCAATACCAATATTTACAATCGTATTTATTTTCTTTCCTGTATATCCCTTATGCTCGCCACTATGGATGGCGTTGCAAAAAGTTTTCATTTGCTTTTGAACGCGGGCAATTTCAGGTATTACATTTTCGCCATCAACTAATACGGGTGTGCCACTAAAATCGCGAAGGGCTGTATGCAGCACCGCTCTGTTCTCTGTTTCGTTAATCGCTTTGCCGTCAAACTGCGCTTTGATGGCATTTTCTAATCCGCATTCCTTTGCTAATTGCAATAATAGCTGAACTGTTTTTTCAGTGATAATATTTTTTGAGTAATCAAATAATATATTTGAAGTAGCTATAGAATATTGTTCAAATCTTGTTGGATCTGCTGCAAATAAATCTTTCATTTGCTTGCGGTTCATCTCTTCCTCAAAATGCTTTTTTAATACAAACCAAGCCTGCGTCGATGTTGGGTTAATTCTTTCTAACATAATTCTTATTTATTTCTCTATTCTAATTTTTTTAATTAATCATCTAATGGGGGTAGATGCACTTATAATTTATCTATGGTTGCTATAGTGTTGGCTAACATATCATCTGTAATATCTAAATGCAATACAAAACGAATCAGGGCAGGGGCCATGGCAATCGCTAAAATATTTTTTTCTTTTAAAGCTTTTACTAATTCTGGTGCATTGTATTTTCCTTCAATATGCGCAATCACTATATTGGTTTCTACTTCAAAAATTTCTTTTACAAAATCCTTTTTCAATAAAGCATTTTTAATTTCTAATGCCTTGGTATGATCCTCTTTTAATCTATCAATATGATTATCTAATGCATAAATGCCAGCTGCTGCTAAAGAACCTGCTTGACGCATACCGCCTCCAAAAACTTTACGCCAACGTCTTGCTTTTTTAATAAATGGAGCAGCTCCTATTAATACACTTCCTACAGGCGCGCCTAATCCTTTGCTTAAACAAATGGAGATACTATCAAATACTTTTCCATATTGTTGAGGATCTTCTTTTTTATGAACGATGGCATTAAATATTCTTGCCCCATCTAAGTGTAAGCCTAAGCCATTTGACTTAGCTACTTTCTGAATGGCTTCTATTTCACTAAAATTATAACAAGCGCCACCGCCTCGGTTACAAGTATTTTCTAAACTTACTAATTTGGAAATTGGCTTGTGGACATCTTCCGGGTTAATGGCTGCTAAAACCTGGCCTGCTGTAATTCGACCCCGATTTCCTTGTAAAAGTTTAACCGAACAGCCCGAATTTGAGGCAATGCCTCCGCCTTCATATTGATATATATGGGATAATTCCTCACAAATTACCTCGTCGCCCGCCTGAGTATGGGTTTTAATGGCCAACTGATTGGTCATGGTACCGCTTGGACAAAACAAACCGGCTTCCATCCCAAACAGGCCAGCTGTTTTTGCTTCCAAGGCATTGATACTAGGATCTTCTCCAAACACATCGTCCCCAATGGGTGCTTCTTGCATAAAAGCAAGCATGGCAGGGGTGGGAAGGGTTACGGTATCAGACCTAAAATCTATCATGGAGCGAAGATAAATCGCAGTCACTGATTAACCTTATAAATTTGTGAAAATGGGCCATTATTTATGCCAAATAATGTGCATAAATGCTTTGTAATCAATATTTGCATAATTAATCTCAAAATCGTACCTTTGCCGACTGACATTCGTTAATTTTTAGATATATTAACTTATGGGCTGGCACAACTTTTTTAGACATTTCAACGTTATACATTTAAATAAATTCTTTGCATGAGGCAGCTTAAAATTGCTACACAGATTACCAACAGAGACTCTCAAGCGGTTGAAAAGTACTTACAAGAGATTTCTAAGATTTCAATGATCAATCCTGAAGAGGAAACCACTTTAGCGCAACGTATTAAAATGGGTGATCAACGCGCTTTGGACAAATTAGTCCAAGCCAACCTGCGTTTCGTGGTTTCTGTTGCAAAACAATACCAACATCAAGGCTTGTCTTTGTCTGATTTAATAAATGAGGGGAACCTTGGTTTAATTAAAGCAGCACAACGTTTCGATGAAACAAAGGGTTTTAAATTTATTTCTTATGCTGTTTGGTGGATCCGTCAATCTATTTTGCAAGCTTTAGCCGAGCAAGGTCGATTGGTTCGTTTACCACAAAACAAAATTGGTACTTATAATAAAGCCAACAAAGCCTATATGGCTTTTGAGCAAGAACATGAGCGTGAGCCATCTACGGAGGAGCTAGCAGGTATATTGGAAATGTCTGAGACCGAAATCAATAATATTTTCCAATCCAATACCCGTCATACTTCATTGGATGCACCGGTTCATGAAGCAGAAGATGTGGCTATGGGAGATTTGTTAAAAGGCGGTGATGAAACTGACGAAGATGTGATGAAAGATTCTTTAAGAGAAGAAATTCGTCGCGTACTTAAGTCATTGAGTCCTAGAGAGGCAGAGATAGTTAATGCCTATTTTGGTTTAGATGGTGAGAATGGTGTAACCATTGAGCAAATTGGTATTAAATACGATTTAACGAAGGAAAGAATAAGACAAATTAAAGAGCGTGCTATAAAACGTTTACAAAAAGCGA
>CANHLZ010000146.1 GCA_947461595.1 Bacteroidota bacterium
ACAAGTAATCCGCATTTTGATATGACGCAGTGGTTGGTGACAACGGCAGCTGACATTCAACAAAAAGGAGCCACCGCATTATTCTTACACAATAGTGGTAAGCTGGTTGACAATATTCAATTTTATAAATTTGATACCTCCAAAGCTTTACCTATTCCGGTTTTGTATATTACCAAGGAAGGTTTTGAAAAATATTTTAATGATGAATTAAGTACCTATGAGATTGAAGCCAATATTGAGTTTGAACATCCTGCCAGAACCGCGCACAATGTGATTGCATTGATTGATAATCATGCAGCGAATACGGTTGTTATTGGCGCACACTTAGATCACTTAGGGTACAATGAAGACAAACATGGCTTGGATATAAATAATTTGGTACACAATGGGGCAGATGACAATGCAAGTGGCACTGCCGCTTTAATTGAGCTCGCTAAAGCCTTGCAAAAAAAATCACCTAAAAATAATAACTATTTAATTATACATTTTTCTGGGGAAGAGCTTGGATTATTGGGTAGTAAATATTGGCTAGAGCATCCCACGTATACAGCCAATCTTAATTATATGATTAATTTAGATATGGTGGGTAGATACGATACAGCACGTAAATTAACCGTGGGTGGATTTGGTACTTCAAGTGCTTGGTCTACTATTTTATCTACTACCCCAACTTCTTTATTGACCCATTATGATAGTGCAGGCTCGGGCCCAAGTGATCATGCTAGTTTTTACAGAAAGGACCTACCTGTTTTGTTTATGTTTACGGGCAGTCACGCTGATTACCATAAAGCCACTGACGATTGGGATAAAATTAATTATGAAGGGGAGAAAGAGGTGGTTCGTTATGTGCAAGAAATTATTAAAAAGGCAGATGGGCTAGGCAAACTTGATTTTTTAAAAACCAGAGAAGCTAGCATGGGCCGTAGTACTAAGTTTACAGTGAGTTTAGGAGTCATGCCCGATTATGCCTTTACTGGCGTGGGCCTAAGAATTGAAGGGGCGAGCCAAGGTAAATTGGGTGAAAAAATTGGCTTAAAAAGCGGAGATGTTTTAATGCAAATGGGCGACTATAAAATTGTGGATGTGATGAATTACATGCAAACACTTTCTAAATTTAAAAAGGGAGATAAAACTTTATTGACCTATAAAAGAGGCGCAGACGAAATAAAAATTGAAATTCAATTTTAAATAAATTTTATTTGTGAGTAGTAAATTAATTTTAGATCAAGATGCCATTAACGAAAGCGACTTTGAGGGCTCTCGTATATTGGGCATTACTGCACCTATTAAAAATTATCAATTTTGCATTTTACTCAATCAATACATGGGCTTTGAATTTAGATTTAATCCCAATCATGAAATTGCTTTAAAAAGAAAAAATAGGACTTATTATTTTTCCATGTACGAAGGCAATGAGCCCAACACTTCTATTCAACATTTTGTATACCACAATCAGTTTGATGGAGAATACCTATTGCCCGAATTAAAACATATGGATTTTATTTGGTGGATAAGAGGCGAGTGGATTGAAGATGAAAAAGTCAATGACATTTTACAAACCGTAAGAAATATTAAAGGCGTGCAATTGGTGGCGGAATTAACACCTGATCAAATAAAAAATAAAGGCCACCTTATTTTTGAATAATCAATCGCCAATGAATATTTAATATTCTGAATGAGCGACTTTGATACAATTATACAACTCGCTAATCTTTAGTGATATAAATTCTCTTTTCTTTAGCTGCAATACAAGTTCCAATTGGATCGGTATATTGAATACCTAATTCTTTTAAAATAGTTTGTACTTTTTGTACTGCTTCAGGCGCTACTGCAATTAATAATCCGCCATTGGTTTGTGGGTCCGGTAATAATTGAGTCGCTTCTTTTTCATCTATGCCTACTCCAAAATGCACGCCAGCACTGCAGGAGCTCCAATTTCTTGCGGTAGCACCAGGAATTGTTTTTTGGGCAATATAATTTCTTACGGCTGGAATCATTGGAATTTTATTATAACTAATTTCAGCAGTTAAATTACTTCCTTCCATCATTTCTGTTAAATGCCCAAGTAAACCAAAGCCAGTTACATCGGTCATTGCATGCACTTGTTTTATTTTTCCCAAGGCTTCTCCAGCTTTATTAATAGTAGTGAGTTGATTGACTAAAAAAGTTAAATCTTCTTCTAAGAGCACCCCTCTTTTTTGTGCAGTGGCCATAATACCTACACCCAATGGTTTGGTTAAAATAAGTACATCACCTGCTTTTGCGGTATCATTTCTTTTTAAATTTTCAATGGGCACAATTCCATTCACGACCAATCCAAAAATGGGGTCCTGACTATCAATGCTGTGTCCACCTGCAATCACGATACCTGCTTCAGCACAGGTTTTACGCGCACCCTCCATTACTTTAGCTGCTTCACTGGCAGGCAAGTTAGCTAAAGGCCATCCTAAAACCGCCAATGCAAAAATAGGTTTACCACCCATGGCATAGACATCGCTAATGGCATTGGCTGCAGCAATTTGTCCAAATGAAAATGCATCATCTACAATAGGCATAAAAAAATCAGTGGTACTAATCATGGCCGTCGTATCATCAATTTGATAAACAGCTGCGTCATCTCTACTATCATTGCCCACTAATAATTGTGGTACATTATTTTTTGCGCCTACATTGTGCGCTGCTAATATTTCTGAAAGGATGGCTGGTGAAATTTTACAACCACAGCCGCCACCTTTTGAATGTTGTGTTAATTTAATATTCATAATTTCAAATTTATTATTTTACTTTTTTATAAGGATGCATTGGGCGTCCATTTTTTGTAAAGTGGCCGCTTCTCCTTTGATGATCCAATTGGTCAATTCAGTTTTCAAACTCAAGGATAATTCTTTTTGTAATTTATTCAGGTCAAAGTTTTCTTGGGTTATTTGTTTCAATGAAACGGGATTAGCGTTTTCTTGAGTAAAAATTTCTTGGTTGATATTGATGCCAATACCTACTACAGCCCAAGTCCATACTTGTCCTCTTACTAGGTTTTCAATCAATATACCCCCTGCCTTTCTGTCACCCCAATAAATATCATTGGGTTTTTTAATTTTAGTATCTGAGCCAGCATACCCCTGAAAAAAGGAATGAACGCCTAAAGCCACGGCTGCTGAAAAGCCAATTTGATCGGCTGGTGTCCAAGTTTTATCCAATTTTAACTGTTTTAGCTCTAAAACATAGGAACAAAGCAAGTTTAAGCCTGCCGAACTCTCCCAATTTCGCCCATGCTGACCTTTTCCATGGGTTTGGTAATTGGCCCTAAAACAACTGCCAGATAAGGCCAAACCCTTATGAACCAGGTTCATGGCATAAATATTGGTACTATCTATGGAAGTAAGTTCGATGAACGGCTCCCCTAAACTGATATTTGGTGTGGCAGGTAACAAACGAATTGCTATTTTTGTAAAGTTAGTTTAGAATCATTTTAGTCAAATAAAATG
>CANHLZ010000147.1 GCA_947461595.1 Bacteroidota bacterium
AAAGTTCTTCGCAGTATTAGGTACCCAGTATAATAGAAATAATTATAATGGATTTTACGAAGGCAAGCCAATTGTTTTTAATAGAGGTACATGGTCTGTATTTACCTTTCAATCTTTCAAGTTAGATGGCTTTTCTACCATTACTTTAAATGGTTTTTGGAGATTTAAAGGGCAACAACAATTTTATGAATTATCTGATTTTGGAACTTTGAATGCGACAATTAATAGACAGTTTTTAAAGAAAAAATTAACCGTTACTGCTAGCTACAACGACTTTTTATTTACCAATAATAATCATTTTGAATTGCATCAAGGAACTCAAAATGCGGTGGGGTATAGAGAGTCAGATTCAAGAAGGATGGGATTATCCTTACGTTATAATTTCGGTTTTAAACCCAAGGAAAATAAATTGGAAATGTTGGAACAAGGTGTTCCAGAAAGAAATTAGTCAAATTCAATTACTTAATTTGTTCTGCTAAGGCGAGCACACTCATGGTACCCATCATGGCTACCACCATCCAGCCCATGGCTTCAATCCAAATTGGGTATTTGTATTGTTTTAATATGGGTAATTTCCTGCCTGCAATAAGCATAATGGAAAGGGCAAAGGGTAAAATAAAACCATTCACTAGTCCAGCCATCAATAACAATTCTTTTGGTTTCCCCAAGAAAATAAAAATAGCAGTAGATATAATGATAAAAGCTGTTATAGATTTACGCTCGTTTTGTAATAGTTTAATTTTCAAGTTTTTAATAAAACTATAAGAAGTATAAGAAGCACCTATCACCGATGAAATGGCCGCACTCCATAAAACAATGCCAAAAATAAACAAACCCCATCTTCCCCCTGCCGATTCAAATACGGTGGCGGCTGGATTATTTTTATCTAAGTGAATTCCTTTGCTTACAACACCTACTGCTGCCAAGAATAAAATAAAACGCATTAAGGAAGAAATTAAAATACCTCTACTAGCGCTTTTAGTTACAAATTGAATATGTTCGGATCCTGAAATGCCTGCATCAATTAAACGGTGCGCGCCAGAAAAAGTGATGTAGCCGCCTACCGTTCCCCCTACAATGGTAACAATGGCTAATAAAGAAATTTTTTCTGGAACAAAAGTATGATGCACCGCTTCTAATATTGGAGGATGCGCTGCGTAAACGATGAGCAAGGTTAAACTTATTTTTAGGATACCTAATATTTTAGTGAGCTGATCCAATACTTTTCCAATTTCATCTACCCAAAATATTACAATGGCAACTATGCCACTTAATAGAGCGCCTTTGGCAAATGAAATACCAGTTAAAATATTTAAGGCCAATCCACAACCAGCTATATTGCCAATATTAAAAGCAAAGCCACCTAATACCACTAAAAAAGAAAGTAAATGCCCTAATCCAGGAAATAATTCATTGGCAATTTCTTGTGCCCTCATGCCACTTAAGGTGATGGCACGCCAAATATTTATTTGTGCCCCAAAATCTAAAATAATGGAAAGTAATATTACAAAACCAAAACTGGTGATAAGCTGTTCGGTGTAAAAAGAAGTTTGAGTTAAAAAGCCTGGGCCAATGGAAGAGTTGGCCATTAAAAAAGCAGCGCCTAAGCTTAGGCCAGTCATGGATTTTAATGGGCTGGTTGTTTTAGACATGTTTGATTGCTATGGTATTTTTTTTCAAACATGCATGTAAAGCAGTAGCAATTTCTATGGCATTGGGGCCATCTCCATGAATACAAACTGTATTGGCATCTAGAGAGATGGGTGTGCCGTGTGCTGTATTTACTTTTTTATCAAAAATAATTTTAAGTACTTGTTCGCAAGCCTCCTCGGCATTGTCTATCATAGCATGGTCTAAGTATCTGGGGGTTAAATGACCATCTTGTTGATAGGTCCTATCTGCAAAAACTTCATTGGCAAAAGGTTGTCCCATTATTTTTGCTTGGGTAATGGTTTGACTTCCACTTAAACCATAGATTATTAAATCCGGATCAATAGCTTGTATGGTTTGAATAAAAATTTTACTTAGTGAAGCATCTTTTGCACAATCATTGTATAAAGCGCCATGTAATTTAACATGATGTAAGGTAGCTCCTAATGGTAAGGCAATTCTTTCAAAAACATACATTTGCTCGGCAATGAGTTCGGCCAATTCTAATAAGGAAACCATTTGTGAGATTCTACCAAAATTAACTTTATCGGCATAGCCAGGGTGAGCACCTATTGCTACCTGGTGTTTTAAAGCTAGTTCAATTGTTTTTTTGATAGAATCGCTATTGCCTGCATGAAAACCACAAGAAATGTTCGCACTACTAATAAAAGGCATAAGTTCAGCTTCGTTGCCCATTCCTTCCCCCATATCACAATTCAGGTCAATGGATAAACCCTTTTTGAATTTGTTGGTATAATTGGTGTGCGATGTTGACATTGGTTAAACTAAAATGAAGGGATGAACCATTTTTTAATTGAGCAATCCTAGGTAAATCTACCAAAATAATTTGACCCAAATTCGCATAACCCCCAATGGTTTGATGATCGGCCATTAAAACCATGATCGAGCCATTGGGTAGTAGTTGTAAAGTGCCTTTAGTGACTGCTGCGGATAAGTATTGATTGGGCTTGGTTAAACCAAGTAAAGGACCTTTTAATAAATAACCCATTCTATTGGTTTGCAATGTAGTGTGGAAAGGTTGCGTTAATAATTGGCTCAAGCTTTGCTCTGTTAAATCATTCCAAGCAGGCCCTGGGATAAAGCGAATAGGCGCAGGGGTAAAAATTGTTGAATGAATTGTAGTCATAAAATTAGGTGAAATTTTATGCGTGTATATTTCTGAGGCATTGATAGGCAAAACTTCAAAGACATTGTCTTTTTGAAGGGTCGAAGCATTAAAACTTTGACTAGCTAACCAGTTGGGGGCATTTATTTTTCCTTGAATGGCTAGGTAAGCAAAACTACCTTCGATGGGCTTAAAAAATTGCAACACATCATTTTTTAATACTTGAATGGGTTTATTTAGCGCAATACTTTTTTCATTGATGACTGGAGAAAAATTGGCACCAGTAATACAAATAGTATGATCACTTGAAAAACTAAAACTACTAGCAGGAAAATACAATTCAAAAACTGGGTAATCCATGGGATTATTCACTAAGGCATTGGCCAATTGAGCAGATAAGTAATCCATGTAACCATTGGCTTGTATGCCTAAATGCTGAAAACCAATTCGACCTTTATCTTGAATGGTATCGGCCATTCCCTTTTTTATTATTTTTAAGGACATGTTATTATAAGGCTTAGTTTAATTCCCTCTTTAATAGTTTATTTTTTAAATAACATTAGCAAAGAACCAATCAGTGTTAATATGATGATGAGTCTACGATAATCTTTTTCTTTTACCTTGTCTACTAATTTAAGACCTAATAAAAATCCTATGGCTAAGGTAG
>CANHLZ010000148.1 GCA_947461595.1 Bacteroidota bacterium
CATACCCCTAAAAGGTATTTATACTTAAGTCTTCATTTGTTTTAAAGTCTATTTTACTTGAAATTTTTTAAAATGGTAGGAATTAATTTAATACAACAAAAAATTTATGAAATCAGGGGTGAAATGGTTATGTTGGACTTTGATTTGGCACTTCTTTATGAAGTGGACACGAAAACATTAAATCAGGCAGTCAAAAGAAATGAACAAAGGTTTCCATCTGATTTTATGTTTCGATTGACCGAAAAAGAATGGGATGACATGATAGCAAAATCTGTAATATCATCTGGCTATAAAAGAAATAAAAGATTAATACCTTTTGCGTTCACTGAACATGATGTTGCAATGATTTCTGGAGTTTTGAAAAGTGAAAAAGCTTTAATGATGAATATTTCCATAATTAGAATGTTTATTGAAATGAAAAGAGTACTACTTAAAAATGCTTCTATTAAAGGGCAACTTCAAGAAATGAGGGAGAGGATTGGAGAACATGACGTTCAACTTAATAAGATTTATGATACCATTGAAAACTTGTTGGATCTTACTGTCAATAGAGTAAAATGGAATGAAAGAAATAGAATTGGATTTAAATAAGAGTAGGATGTTCTTAATTTTAGAAATGCAAGCGCATCACATAGTCGTCCATATAAAAGCCATTTCCTATATCGAATTTAAATTCACTTTCTTTTATAAATCCTTTTTTTAAATAGAAAGTATAGGCGGTGTTAAGCTTATTGACTTGCAAAAATAAAGAGGGAGAACTTGCAGCTTTGGCTACTTCGATGGCTTTGTTTAATAATGCTTTGCCTGCGCCCGTTCCTTGAGCAGCGGGAAGAACATATAATTTATTAAGTTTGTGCGCTTTTGAAATTTTGACTTTCCCTTCTATAATTTCTTGATCATCTGGGCTCACAGAACAAAATCCTACTGCGTCCAATTCGCCATCTTCTTTTTTGATGCTTGCAATATAAAATTCACAACCGGTTTCCATTTGGGTAGCTAAAGATTCATCGCTGTACATCCAGTCCATCATGAAATCGATTTGTTCCTGAGAAATAATATGCCCGTAAGTACTAGGCCAAGTGCGCTCAGAAATAGATCTTATAAAAGCTCGATCAGCTAATACTGCACGGGTAATGATAATTTCACTCATACTATCCTAATTGCGCTAAGCTTTCTTCAATGGTTTGAATTCTTGCCAAAGCATCTTCTTTCTTTTTTTGTTCAATGGCTAACACTTCTGGTTTGGCATTTTGAACAAATTTTTCATTGTCTAATTTCTTGCCCACACTGATTAAAAATCCTTGTTGATGCGCCAGGTCCTTTAATAAATTTTCTTTTAAGCTAGCCGTATCAATGGCTTGATTGGCGACTATGTAAAACTTATCTTTTTCTAAAGCCACTACGATAGAAGCGCCGATGGCACTTGTTGTGTATTGAATAGCTGAAGCATTAATTTGCTTCGCTAAAATATTTTGTATGGTTTGATAAGGTGCGTTATTGGAGGTTTGAATATGTAATTCAATGGTATCTTTTGGTTTGATCTGATTCTTATTACGTGCATCACGTAAAGTAGATATTACATTTTGCAATAAAGCCCCTGCATTTAATACAGCATCGTCTACATTAGATATTGGTGTATACAATTTAATACATAAGTCTTCGGTCTGTGCTTTTAAAGTATGATGAATTTCTTCTGTGATAAATGGCATGAAAGGATGTAGCAAATGCAATAGGGCGTCATAAAACTCCACTGTCTTTTCATACACGCCCTGATGCATCGGTTGTTCAAAGCCTGGCTTAATCCATTCTAAATACCAACTGCAAAAATCATCCCATATTAAACCGTAAATAGTTTTTAAAGCTTCACTTAAACGGAAGGTTTTTAGCATTTCATCTACTTCGTTTTGCGTAGTAGTTAATTTTGCTTGAAACCAATCCATTGCAAACTGTGCATCTTCCGGAATAGCGCCATCTTTATTTTGACGTGCTTCCCACATCTTTAATAATTTAGTAGCATTCCATAATTTATTATTGAAATTTCTTCCTTGTTCTAAAGTCGATTCATCAAAAAGTAAATCGTTCCCTGCAGGAGAGGCAATCATAATACCAAAACGTACCGCATCCGCACCATATTGATCTATCAATCCCAATAAGTCAGGAGAATTGCCTAAGCTCTTACTCATTTTACGTCCTTGCTTATCACGAACTATGCCAGTGAAGTAAACATCTTTAAATGGGATCTTACCCATATACTCTTCACCTGCCATAATCATTCTTGCTACCCAAAAGAAAATAATTTCAGGCGCAGTCACTAAAGTACTAGTAGGGTAGTAATAATTTACTTCTGCATTATTAGGATTGGACAATCCTTTAAACACTTCAAAAGGCCATAACCAACTACTAAACCAAGTATCTAAACAATCGGTATCCTGAGTTAATTTTTTTCCTTTGGTTTCTGGATGATTGGCATTGACTTCCGTTTCATTGTGTGCAACATAAAAATTACCTTCTTCGTCATACCATGCTGGTATGCGATGCCCCCACCACAATTGTCTACTAATACACCAATCCTTGATGCCTTCCATCCAATGGCGATATAAATTTTTAAATTTAGCAGGATGAAAACTAATTTCATCCGACAATACTGCTTCTAATGCAGGTGCCGCTAATTTTTTCATATCCACCCACCATTGTAAACTTAATCTAGGTTCTACTATGGCATCTGTTCTTTCGCTAAAGCCTACTTGATGAGTATAGTCTTCTATCTTTACTAAATTTCCTGCGGTTTCTAAATCTTTGGTAATTATTTTTCTTACCTCAATTCTATCTTGCCCAATATATAAACCTGCTGCTTCCGATAAAGTACCATCATCGTTCATGGTATCTATTACTTCTAAATTATATTTTTGTCCTAAGGCAAAATCATTCATGTCATGCGCGGGGGTAACCTTTAGGGCACCCGTTCCAAATTCTATTTCCACATAATCATCTGCAATAATAGGAATGCGTCTATTAATCAATGGCACAAAAGCAAATTTCCCCACTAATTTTTTATAACGATCGTCTTTAGGATGCACACAAATAGCGGAATCTCCCAAAATGGTTTCGGGACGCACAGTGGCAATAGTGACATACTCTTCGCCAGGCACATCTAACTTATAACGTAAGTGATATATTTTTCCTACTACTTCTTTATGTATTACTTCTTCATCACTCAATGCTGTTTTTGCACGCACATCCCAATTAATCATCCTTTTGCCACGATAAATCTTTCCCTTCTTATATAAATCAACAAATACTTTTATAACCGATTCGTAATAATCTGCATCCATGGTAAAAGAAGTACGCTCCCAATCTAAACTGCAACCCATTTTTCTTAACTGTTGCAAAATAATGCCACCGTATTTTTCTTTCCACTCC
>CANHLZ010000149.1 GCA_947461595.1 Bacteroidota bacterium
ATATCAAGGGTGATTTTTTTAATAAAATGCTTACTTTTTGTTGTTGTTCAGTTAAGTCTCCCATTTTTCCCAATTTTTATATTTATAAATTTATTTTATTCCTTTACTTTTTTGAAAGTAATTAATGAATTATCCTTCTTTTCTAGAAAATCCTTTTGGTCCACCACTGTCTGCATCATTCATTCTGATACGACGGCCTTTATAGTTTTTACCATCTACTGCATTAATCATTTGTTTTGCAGCACCTGATTCAATTTCTACCCAGCTATTCATGTCGCGCATATCTATTTTTCCTAAAGCTTCTTTTCGCAAGTCGCTCATGTCTAATATGAATTGCAAAAAACTAGCTTTGTAAAAACCATCTTTGGTACCCAAGTTCACAAATAAACGTGTATAACCGCTAGCTCCTCTTTCCGCACCGCGACTTCCACGATCTACCGGCGCACGCTCCATACCTCGATCGTTGCTTCTTGCTCTACCACGATCAGCTCCGCCAAATTCTTGACGACCTCTGTCTCGATTGCGATCTTGTTGTTGCATTGGTTCACGACGTCCTCTTTCTGCAGTGCGTATATTTAAGTCTTGTGCGTTTTCGTAATAACTTAAGAAACGATTAAATTCTAAAGCAGCGACACGCTTTAAGATTTCTTCCTTGCTCATATCGGCAAACTTTTCAGCCAACATAGGAACATAGGTTTCATAATCTCCATGACTTACATCGGTAGACATTAACTTATCCATTACATGGAAAAATTGTTTTCTACAAACGTCCTTACCACTTGGTATATCTAATTTATGGAAAGTACACTTGTTCATGTTTTCTATCTGACGCAAACGATACGACTCACGTGCATGCACGATTGAAATACATATTCCTTGACTTCCTGCGCGACCTGTTCGACCACTACGGTGCGTATACACTTCTACATCATCAGGTAATTCAAAATTGATAACGTGCGTAATACCTTTTACATCGATTCCTCTTGCAGCTACATCTGTTGCAATTAATAATTGTAAGGTTTTATCTCTAAACTGACCCATTACTCTATCACGTTGTTGCTGTGTTAAGTCACCATGGATAGCATCAATATCATAACCTTCACGTGTTAAACGTTGTGCTACTTCTTGAGCATCTGCTTTTGTACGCGTAAAAATGATACCATAAATACCTGGGTTAAAATCGATGATCCTTTTTAAAGTCTCATAACGATGTTGGGCAGAGGTTAAATAATATTGGTGATCAATGCTTTTATTGGTGGCGTTTACTTTACCTATAGTTACTTCTACTGGCTCTTTCATGTATCGTTTGCTTACTTTTCTTATTTCAGCTGGCATCGTTGCACTAAACAACCAAATACTTTCTCTGTTAGGTGTATTTTTTAAGATAAATTCAATGTCATCTTGAAAACCCATATTCAACATTTCATCGGCCTCGTCCAATACGACATATTCTATCTTTTCTAAGTTGATTGCTTTTCTTTCGATTAAATCAATCAATCTTCCTGGAGTGGCTACCACTACCTGCACCCCTCTTTTTAAATCTTTGATTTGCATGCCAATGGAAGTTCCACCATACACTGCTAAAACCTGTAAGCCTGGAATATGTTTTTTAAACAAATTCATTTCACTTACAATTTGCATACACAATTCCCTAGTTGGACAAACCACTAACGCTTGCGGATACTTATCGGTTGTTTTAATTAATTGCAATAAGGGCAATCCAAAAGCTGCTGTTTTACCAGTACCCGTTTGCGCTAATCCAATAAAATCTTTGGTGCCGCTAATTAATACTGGAATAGAACGCTCCTGAATTTCAGTAGCATGTGTATAACCCAATTCTGTCACCGCCTTCACTAATTGATCATTGATACCAATTTCAGTAAAAGTTTTTTTAGACTTTACTGCTTCTATTAATTCATTGGTAATTTCCATCTCTTCTTTCTTCTTCATTTTTTATATTTTTTTGCTTAGTCACTTAAAGTGCTTCGCTTTTTTTAATTATTTTAAAATCCTTTTTATTTGATTGGCATTTTGAATCAACTCCAATAAGTAAGCTGGATTCTCTTTTTCCAAGCTTGCTTTGAATTTTTTTAATTGACTTATATGCTCATTCAAAACATCTAATACGTTTTCTTTGTTTTGCATAAAAATGGGAACCCACATTTCCGCATTGGACTTGGCCAAACGTACTGTGCTTTCAAAACCACTGCTGGCTAACTCAAATATCGCATCAGACTCTTTTTCCTTCTCTAACACCGTATTAGCCAATGCAAAAGAGGTAATGTGTGAGATATGACTCACATACGCTACATGTATGTCATGTTTAATGGCATTCATATAAAGTATATGCATACCTAAAGCTTGATATAATTTTTCTACCATCTGTAATGCATCTGCATCTACCTGCTCTTTGTTACAAATAATAGTAGCCTTATCAACAAAAGCATCTTCTTGTGCTGCTGTTGGACCACTAAATTCTGTACCCCACATAGGATGGGTTGGAACAAAACGTCCTTTATTTACATGTGCATTAGCAATGTTTACAATACTTTCTTTAGTAGAACCTAAATCAAAAACAACTTGCTTGTTCACTAAGTGTAAGATAGTGGGCAATAAATTTTCAGCCACGTTAATGGGCGTTGCAATAGCAATAATGTCCGAAGCTGCTATCGCTTCTTCTAAAGACATGATTTCATCTACAATACCCAATTGCAATGCTAGTTGTTGGTGTTCGATGTTCGAATCCACTCCAATCACCTTGGATACGATGCCTTTCTTTTTCAAAGACAACGCCAGTGAACCGCCCATTAAACCACATCCAATGACTGTTAAACGCATGCTTCAATTCTTTTAATTGATTCACTAAATTTTTCTATGGAACCACATAAACTCACTCTGATGTATTCATTGCCAGCAGAACCAAAAATTCCACCTGGGGTAATAAAAACATTTGCATCGTATAATACCTTATCACTTAATGCATATCCATCTTTGTAAGTTGCGGGAATTTTGGCCCATACAAACATGCCTACTTGTTGTTTAGCGTAGACACATTTTAAAACATCTAATAACTCGAATACTTTTTCACGTCGTGCTGTATATATTTTATTCACGGAGTCATACCAACTTTGATCCAGACTTAATGCCTTAGCCGCTGCTAATTGCACGGGCAAAAACATACCACTGTCCATATTGGATTTAAATCTAAGTATTTCATTGATTCTATCTTCGGCAGCAATTAACATGCCTACTCTCCATCCTGCCATATTTTGGCTTTTACTTAGAGAGTTTAATTCGATCACTACCTCTTTTGCTCCTTCAATAGACAATAAACTTTCAGGTTGATTATTTAAAATAAAGGCATAAGGATTATCATGACAAATCAATATTTGATGCTTTTTTCCAAAGGC
>CANHLZ010000150.1 GCA_947461595.1 Bacteroidota bacterium
AACCAGTGATGGTCTTTGCAATTAAATCATTTACATTTTTTACTGCTTTTAAGACGCCTTTGCCCACATATTTTTTCTTATCGTTGTCTCTTAATTCAACCGCTTCATGAATACCTGTGCTTGCTCCACTAGGAACAGCAGCACGGCCCAAAGCGCCTTCGTCCGTTAATACATCTACTTCAACGGTAGGATTTCCACGGCTATCTAAAATTTGTCTAGCGCGTACTTCAATAATGTAACTCATGTGTTTATTGTTTATGGTCTAAAATATCTGTTATCAAAAGGAGACCGCAATTTACACCCTTTTTTTTAATGGGTAAGCAATTTGAATATTTCTTCTAAATTGGTATTGTGTTTTTGCAATAATTCGCTAATAGGCTCATCTGCAACCAGTTTCCCTTGATGCAATACTAACACTCGATCACAAATGGCGGTTACTTCTTGTAATATATGGGTAGAAAATAAAATAATTGCCTCTTTGCTTAAAGATTGAATCAAGGCCCTAATTTCAATCAATTGATTGGGGTCTAAACCCGTAGTGGGCTCATCCAACAAAACTAATTTTGGTTGATGAATAATGGCTGCAGCAACCCCTAGTCTTTGTTTGTATCCCTTGGATAAGGTGCCAATTTTTTTATGTTGCATCAATCCTAATCCAGTCTGTTCTATTAATTGTGTAATTCTTTGACTTACATTTTCAATACGATGTACGCTACTTAAAAATTGTAAATATTCTTTAACATACAATTGTTCATACAAGGCATTGGACTCTGGCAAATACCCAATTATTTTTTTAGCTTCTATTGAATTTTGATGAACGGGGATTCCATTTAATTGTATCGTTCCACTGTCGGAGGCTAAATAACCAGCCATCATTTTTAGGGTGGTACTTTTCCCTGCACCATTGGGTCCTAAAAAACCAACCACTTGCCCTTGTTTTAGATGAAAGGATATATGGTCTACGGCTACTTGATGGCCATAACTTTTGGACAACTGATCTACGACTAATGACATAGCTCAAAAGTACTTATATAATATGAATCTTTCAACAACAGCAGATAAATTATACTTCTTCTGAAGATTCAGGCAAATGATCATATTCTCCAGCGATGGCATATTTCCCGAAAATAAAAAAACCAATACAGATAGGTGTAAAAACTAATAATATGATCACCCATTGCAATACCACATTTGATTTTACGGCTTCGGTAGCAGTAGTAATTTTTTGATTGGCTTCATACAAAAGAAATAAAATAAGTAAGGGCGCCATTAGCATCCATATATATCCAGAAAATTTTTTAATTGTATTCATAACTATTTTTTATTTGATAATAATTTTAAAAGGAATTAATCCATTACATTTTTATCCATCTTGTTGGTTAGATAGATAAGCCCAATAATAAAACAAACTGCTGCAACACCAATGGGATACCACAATCCAGCCAATGAATCCCCTTTAGGATTTTCTGCAGTCTTCGTAAATTCTACAATCAAAGTGCCTAAGAAAGGTACTAGTCCTCCAAATACTCCATTGCCAATATGATAGGGCAATGACATAGAGGTATACCTTATTTTAGTGGGGAACATCTCTACTAAAAAAGCAGCAATAGGGCCATACACCATGGTCACATATACAATTTGAATAAAGACCAACCAAATCATACTCCAGTAATCAGCATGTCCTAGTATTTTTTCTACCACCACATTTGGCTTTACCGATTTAGAGACAATCAAACTTGGATTTAAAGAGTCAATAGGGATTAGCGCATTATAGGTTGCTCCCAAAACCAAAGTGTCCGTTTTAGTATATTTAAATACCGCACCATCTGTATAGGCGGTATCAAAATTTTGAGTTACAAAAATTTTACTTACGTCTTTGCCATCCGTTTTTACTTTTACAGCAGAAGCTACTGTTTTAGTTAAATCAATTTTATCAGCCCTATTTTGCATACTTGAAATAGTTAAAAATTGCTGATAGATAGGACGATAAGTAAGTACCGCCGCCAACATACCAAACAGCATGATCCATTTTCTTCCTACTTTATCACTTAGCCATCCAAATAAAACAAAACAAGGAGTGGCCATTAAAATAGCTACCAACATAATATTTCTGGACTGAATAAATTCAATTTTACAAACGGTTTCAATAAAACTTTGTGCATAAAACTGCCCCGTATACCATACAACACCTTGCCCCATCACCGCACCAAATAAAGCCAGCAAAACCATTTTAAAATTTCTTTTTTGTCCAAAACTTTCTTTCAATGGATTGGTGGAAGTTTTACCTTCTGATTTTAATTTGGTAAACATAGGCGACTCACTCATCCTCATTCGTATTAATATAGAAACCCCAACAAGTAAAATTGAAATCCAAAAAGGATACCTCCAGCCACCCCATTCTGCACTAAATTTTTCTACTCCTTGATTGGATCTAATTAAAATGATGACGCCTAAAGCTAAAAACAAACCAAGGGTAGCTGTTGTTTGAATCCAGCTGGTCCAAAACCCTCTTTGTCCACCAGGTGCATGCTCAGCAACATAAGTAGCCGCTCCGCCATATTCTCCTCCCAATGCTAAACCTTGCAATAAACGTAGAATTAAAACCAATATCGGCGCAGCCCATCCAATGGTGGCATACCCAGGCACCAATCCAATAGCAAAAGTTGAACCTCCCATGATGATTAAAGTCAGTAAAAAAGTATGTTTACGCCCAATTAAATCACCCAAGCGACCAAACACCAATGCGCCAAAAGGACGTACAATAAACCCTGCAGCAAAAATGGCCAAAGTGCTTAACAATGCTGCTGTACCTGCATTTGCAGGAAAAAATTGTTTTGAAATAATGGTCGCCAACATCCCAAAAATATAAAAATCATACCACTCAATTAAGGTGCCTACCGAAGAAGCACCTATCACAAAAGCAATATTATTTTGTTTTTTTTCCTGACTCATGTTTTTATTTGTTTGCAAGTGAGTATTCAAGTTAAATATTTAAACTGAAAAATGTAAATTTGGTAATCAATATTTATTCAATCTGTACATATGAGTTATCCTTATCAAATTAAAACCATAGAGGCTTATCACGAAGCTTATAAAAATAGTATCGACCATCCAGAAAAATTTTGGGGAGCCATTGCAGAAAATTTTACATGGCGTAAAAAATGGGACAAGGTATTAGAATGGAATTTTACGGAACCTAAAGTGGAATGGTTTAAGGGAGGTAAATTAAATATTACCGAAAATTGTATCGATAGACATTTAGCAAAAAATGCAGACAAGCCTGCGATTATTTGGGAGCCCAATGATCCTAAAGAAGATCACCGCATCATTACCTATAAACAATTGCATTTAAATGTTTCTCAATTTGCACAAGTGCTCAT
>CANHLZ010000151.1 GCA_947461595.1 Bacteroidota bacterium
TACTTTTTTCAAACTTCTTTTTGTACTTTTTTAACGCTTTGTCAATGTTCTCGCAGTCTTTTGAATCAATTATTAACATAATATATATACCTCCTCAGGTGTTTTAAAAATAAAAATTGGAAGGCAAAGATAGGATTCCTTTTGAAAATACCAAATTTACTATAGGTTTTTATCCTCAATACCCCTTCCTTTTAAGGCTCCAGAAATGGCTTGATCCATCACCCTTTCGGCAAAAGGGCGTGTTAAGTCGTTTAATTCCTCGGTTTTGGTCTGAATCAGGTTCTTATCTGCCATGGTAATAGCCAACTGCAAAGCTTGCATTGCATTGGCTGTAGCGGTCATTTCTTCTTTACTTAATAAGTTAGCATTCTTCACCATAAACTTTTCGGTTACAGACAGCATTTGCTCTGCTTCTGTACTGGCTTCCACTAAAGCCCTGGTAGCAATATCGGCCTTGGCATGGGTAATGCTTTCCATTAATCTTTGCTCCACTTCCTCATCGGTTAATCCATATTGAGGTTTGATATCAATACTTTGCGTCACCCCACTTCTTAGCTCCTTAGCACTCACTTGTAAAATACCATCTGCATTAATTAAAAAACTTACTTCCACTTTAGGAAGGCCAGCGGGCATGGAAGGAATTCCAGATAAAGTAAAAGCACCTAATTTTCGATTGTCCTTTACTAAATCTCTTTCACCTTGGTATACAGCAATGTTAATTCCAGATTGTGCATCTTTTTGAGTGGTGTATTGTCTTGATGCTTTCGTAGGAATTTTTGAATTACGTGGCAGCAATACATCCATTAATCCACCCATGGTTTCAATACCTAAACTAAGTGGTGTAATGTCTAATAACAACATGTTTTGATTGTTGCCTGCTAAAATATCCGCTTGCACCGCCGCACCTAAGGCCACCACTTCATCTGGATTTACAGAATCATTGACTGCTTGGTTAAAAAAAGCTGACACTGTTTTTTTTACCAATGGAACGCGTGTACTACCTCCCACCATAAGTACAGTATTGATATCAGAAATATTTAGCGCTGCATCTTTCATAGCCAACCTGCAGCAATCCATGGTTTTATTAATAATAGGAGTAATTAAACTTTCAAAAACTTCTTTAGTGATGGATATTTTTTCTCCCGCAAATTCTGTTTCAAAAAAATCAGTTGTAGATAAAACGATTTTAGCTTTCTCTGCAGCCAATCTTAATTGTTGTTTTAAAATTTTATGATCCTCTAAATCAGCTACGCCCATTTCCTTCATCCAGTATTCAATAATAGCTCTATCTAAATCATCCCCACCTAAATAAGTATCTCCATTCGTACTTAATACTTCAAATACTCCATTGGAAATTTTTAAAATAGAAATATCAAAAGTTCCACCACCTAAATCATATACTGCAATGATTTTTTCTTCCGTAGGATCCATACCTAAACCATAGGCTAAACTCGCCGCTGTGGGTTCGTTGATAATACGTAATACATCTAGCCCGGCTAGCTTTCCTGCATCTCGAGTGGCTTGACGTTGTGTATCATTAAAATAAGCGGGTACGGTAATGACTGCTTTGGTAACAGGTGTTTTTAAAATATGCTCGGCACGTTTTTTTAATTCGATTAAAATAAAAGAAGATAAATCAATAGGAGAATAAAAAGTTGATCCTACTTGCACTTTGACTAAACTATCTCTATTGTCATCAATAATTTTATACGCAAAAAAATCTTGATGCGTTCTAATATCATTATGGCTTTTCCCCATTAAACGTTTGGCACTAAAAATAGTATTTTGAGGATCTGTTTCTAAATAAGGTTTTGCATTCATCCCCACTTCTGCATTTCCAAAGGCATCAAAGTGAACTACACTGGGCACAATACTACTACCATCAAATTCTTTTAGTGCAGTGGGCAATTTGGTATCAGGATGAATAATGGCTACTAAACTATTGGTGGTACCCAAATCGATACCAACAATAATGTCTGCTTGTTGCAAACTCCCTGTTGCAATATTGATCCCAATCTTAGCCATTTAAAAAATTTTACAAATGTACATTGCTGCTTAAATTAAAACTTATGATTTGAGGAAAGATTTACAACACAAATTATCCAACTGCTTTGGTTGCATAAATTAATTTTGTTTTAGAAAAAGTATCATGCCATGGTTTTCCATTCCAAGCCAAGCCAAACATAGAAATAATGGTGGTGCGGATGGTGGCCCTTATAAGGAATTGGAAGATATTAGGCCTCCCCCCTTGTTCAGAAATTACTTTGGTACCTGTTAGCCATTTAGCGGGTGTGCGCAGAAAAATCCACTCAAATAAAAACACATAGGCCCACATAGTGGCAAAAAAGAAGTTTCCAAATTGAATAGGCTTATAATTCCAGTACAATACGTGGAAATTCCACCATCCGTAGATAATATAGGTAAGGATGGAAATCATAATAGTATCCACTAAAAAGTGTAAAATTCTGGTTCCGTCGCCAATTGTGGGAGTTGTTGGGTTCATGATGCGAAATTATTGCATTTTAGTAGTTATTTTTGCCTAAAGTATTTAGAATATGACTTTGATACAAGAACTACGTTGGAGAGGTATGATTCAAGACATTATGCCGGGCACAGAAGAATTGTTTGAAAAAGAACAAGTGTCTGGTTACATTGGCTTTGACCCTACTTCAGATAGTTTACATATTGGAAGCTTGGTACCCATTTTATTATTGGTTCATTTACAAAGAGCAGGACATAAACCTGTGGCTTTAGTAGGTGGCGCTACGGGCATGGTGGGAGATCCGAGTGGTAAAAGTGAAGAACGTAATTTATTAAGTGAAGAAACTTTGCAATTTAATTTAGCAGGGGTTCAAAAACAATTGGCCCATTTTTTAAATTTTGATACTACCCATCCTAATGCTGCCGAAATGGTCAACAATTACGACTGGTTTAAAAGCTTTACTTTTTTAGATTTTATAAGAGATGTAGGCAAGCACATTACAGTGAATTACATGATGGCGAAGGATAGTGTGAAAAAAAGAATTGAGGGAGATACTGGAATGAGTTTTACAGAATTTACTTATCAATTGGTTCAAGGGTTTGATTTTTATTGGTTGTATAAAAATAAAAATTGCAAAGTTCAAATGGGTGGAAGTGATCAGTGGGGCAATATTACCACCGGTACAGAATTAATAAGACGCAAAATGGGTGGAGAAGCATTTGCTTTTACTTGCCCTTTAATTACTAAAACGGATGGTGGTAAATTTGGCAAAACGGAGAAAGGAAATATATGGCTGGATGCAACTAAAACATCTCCTTATCAATTTTATCAATTTTGGCTGAATGCTAGTGATGAGGATGCAAAAAAATGGATAAAGATTTTTACA
>CANHLZ010000152.1 GCA_947461595.1 Bacteroidota bacterium
GCTTTTTCGGCATTGTATTCAATTGCCCAAGACAGTATCCCAACCACTGCTAAATTACAAGTAAGTATTTTAACCTGCGCTGCTGGCGAAGATATTTATACTGTTTGGGGACATACCGCAGTAAGAGTAGTAGATAGTATTAATCATACCGATATTGTTTTTAATTACGGCACTTTTGATTTTAATGAGCCTAATTTTTTAACCAAATTTGTAAAAGGTAATTTACTTTATTTTATCTCTGTCAATAATTACAATGATTTTATAGCAGAATATAAATTTGAGCAAAGAGAAGTGCTGGAACAAGTACTAAAGCTTTCAACCCCGGAAAAAGTAAAATGGTACACAGCCTTAAAAATAAATATGATTGACAGCAATCGTTATTACTTATACAATTTCATTGCCGATAATTGCACCACACGTATTAAAGATGGCTTGTTTAAAAATTCAGCCTTTCAGCCAGTGGGTATTAATGTGCCTTCTTTTAGGTCCGAAGTGGTCAAAGCCCCTTACCATCAAGGATTGCCTTGGATTGGCTTAGGCATAGATTTACTATTAGGCGCCTACTCCGATCAAAAACCCAATGATTTTCAGGCCGCTTTCCTACCCAAATTATTCCATCAACAAATTGCCAATACAAGACGCTTGGTAGCTACCAACAATATTCTTGTAGCTGCTAATCAAAACAACTCCGCTGCCTCTACACCGTTTTATACTTTACTTGCATTATTACTAATCTATTTATTCGCATCCAAATGGAACAGTTTAGCGATGCAAAAACTGGCTAAGACTTTAGATGTACTATTTCTTTTACTATTTAGTATTGGTGGTGCTTTAGTGGTATACATGAGCTTAGTTTCAAAACACACGGCTTGTTACGAAAATTACAACCTAATGTGGTTGCACCCTTTGTATTTAATTGCTTTACTATTTTACTTTATTCGTAATGAAGTTATTGGTAAAATAGGCATGGTATTTTTTGGTGCCGTGGTGGCATTAATGATTACCAGCTATTGGCTTCCACAACATTTTTCAAAAGAAGTATGGGTATTAATAAGCATAGCACTTTTATTAAATTATCGTCTTATTGAAAAAGGTCGATTAAACCCATTATTTAAAAAAGACTAAAAAAATAAATACCATGTCAAAAATTATATTAATTACTGGTGCTAGTTCAGGCTTTGGAAAAGCGATTGCCGAAAAATTTGCAGCAGGTGGATGGAACTTAATTTTAACCGCACGCAGAAAAGAAAAATTGGAAACTGTTGCTAAGGGTATTGAAACAAAATACGGAGTAAAAACTTTAAGCTTAATTTTTGATGTTCAAAATAAAGAAGCTGTTTTTCAACAATTAGGCAACCTGCCTACTTCATGGCAATCCATTGATCTATTGGTGAACAATGCTGGCCTGGCTTTAGGTAGAGATAGTTTTGAAAACGCTAATTTAGAAGACTGGGAAACCATGATTGATACCAATGTAAAAGGCTTATTATATTGTTCTAAAGCCGTACTGCCTCATTTAATAAAACAACAAGGTCATATCATCAATATTGGCAGCACCGCTGGCAAGGAAGTATATAAGGATGGCAATGTATACTGCGCTTCTAAACACGCAGTGGATGCCATTACCAAAGCACAAAGAATTGATTTATTACAGTATAAAATAAAAGTTACCGCTATACATCCCGGTGCCGTAGAAACAGATTTCTCCTTAGTGCGTTTTAAAGGAGATGCCGCCAAAGCAAAAGCTGTGTACAATGGATATGAACCCTTAAAAGCCGAAGACATTGCAGACACTGCTTGGTATGTAGCCAATGTGCCTAAACATGTTTGTATTAATGATGTGGTAATGACCTGTGTGGCGCAAGCCAATTCGATGTACTTGCACAAAGAAGCTTAGGATAACTTGTCTGAAAATTAATTAGCCGAAATCTATTTCTGTGTTATCGCCAATATTTAAAGTGCGGCTTAACCCTTTAACGGCTGCATCACTTCCAATTAATGAATTATCTAAAACCACTTCGTCGAGTGTGGTATAAGATCCTATTATACTTTCTTTTACTACCGAACTTTTAATAGTAGTGTTATTACCAATGGTTACATGTGGCCCAATGATAGAATTTTCTATAATACAGTCTGCTGCAATACTAACAGGGGCAATAATAATGCTATTAGGATAAGTTTCTGGCTTTACTGCTAATCCTCCCGTTTTATTAAGCAATAAGGCATTGGCTTCTAATAAATTTTCTTTTTTTCCGCAATCGTACCAATGTTTTACTTTAAAGGTTCTAAGTTCTATTCCTTTTTTTATCATACCCTCCAAGGCATCAGTTAAATTATATTCTCCATTGGATTTGATATCTTCTGTAAAAAGTTGATGAAAACATTCAAATAAAACTTTTGATTCCTTTATTTTATACAAACCAACCAATGCATTATTGCTTTTAGGTATAGAAGGTTTTTCTACCGCATGTTCAATTTTCCCTTCTTCATTTATTTCTACTACACCAAACTGCCTTGGATCATCTACCTTTTTTATACCCAACATACTAAAGGGGCTTTCCATCACTTCTTTAATATCAAATTCGCAAATAGTATCTCCTAATGCAATAAAAACTTCATCTTCTCCAATTATATTTCTAGCCAATTCAATAGCGTGAGCCGTTCCATTGCGTTCATTCTGATACACAAAATGCGTGTTTAGATTGGGATAGGTGGCTTGAACATAATCCTGAATTTTATCACCTAAATAACCTACTATAAAAATAAACTCGGTAATACCTACTTCCCTTAACTGATCCACAATAAAACTAAGAATGGTTTTGCCAGCCATAGGAATCAATGCCTTAGGCTGTGTATAGGTATGAGGGCGGAGTTTTGCGCCTGCTCCAGCAACTGGAATAATAGCCTTCATTTTGTAATTTTTAGGGGGAGATAAAAGTAACAAATAACTGTTAGTAATAGTGCAATTTCAACCCCAAAATGGGCAAATTCAACAAAAGGCATTGGAAATGTGGATATTAGGCGGCTAACTGTTGAAAGAAAGCTTTGTAAAGGCTTTATAAAGATTTATTTTTGCAAAAACAGTACACTAAAATATAGCGCCATGCAAAGAGATACCCTTGTATTTGATATTATCCGCGAAGAATTATTACGCCAAAGAAGAGGCATTGAATTAATTGCTTCTGAAAATTTTACCAGCTTACAAGTGATGCAAGCCATGGGTGGAGTGATGACCAATAAATATGCCGAAGGTTATCCAGGTCGTAGATATTATGGTGGTTGTGAAATTGTAGATAAAACAGAAAC
>CANHLZ010000153.1 GCA_947461595.1 Bacteroidota bacterium
ATAGTACAAAACGACCTAATTGGTCTAAGCTAGCTCCCGTATACCTTGGTAACCAATTCTCTACGATTTCTTCTTTTGTTTTCATACAATTCAATTTTAAGGATTACCTGCTTATCTTTGAAATAAGTATTATATAAAAATACGAATTTTAATCTAAATGATAGTTCTCAATTATCCAAGCTACCCTTTTAAAATAAAACCCATTGCGGGCAAGGATCAACTATTTGACCCCTTTAGAAAAATTTGGATTGCACTTACCCCTGAAGAATGGGTAAGACAAAATGTATTACAATACTTGGTACAAGTTGCAAAATACCCTGCTGCCTTAATAGCGATGGAGAAAGAAATTAAGTTAGGAGCACTTGTCAAACGTTTTGATATTGTGGTATACAATCATGACATTCCCTGGATGATTATAGAATGTAAAGAAGCCAATGTAAAAATTAATGAAAAAACGATGCATCAAATTTTGCAATACCAACAGGTATTGTCTGCAAAATATTTAATAGTAACCAATGGCCATGAAACATTCGGTGCAAAAATAGAATCGGGGAAACTGCACGCATTGCAAAATATCCCCGACTATTTATAAATTATTTTCTACTTTTCTATTAAGGAAAAATCCCTAATTCCGCATAAGAAGTACCCACTTTATTAATAGCACATACATAAGCAGCAGTGCGCATATCTGGAATAGTAGGATTTGCTTTCCAAATATCCATAATTTCTCTAGTGGCATTAATCATTGTTTCTTCCAATCCACTATGTACTAAATCAATTTCATCGGGACCATGTGCAATAATATCTTTTTCTGATTCAGTTACTTTTTTACCTGTCAACTCTTCGATTTGATTTAAAATATTAATGTTGGCATTTTCGGTAAATCTTTTTTCTAATCGGCCATATCTTACATGGCTTAAATTTTTCAACCACTCAAAATAGGAAACAGTTACCCCACCTGCATTTAAATACATATCAGGTATCACCAAAATTCCTTTGGCTGCTAAAATATCATCCGCTTCAGGTGTTAAAGGGCCATTGGCCGCCTCCCCAATTATTTTTGCTTTTATCTTAGGTGCATTGTTTTTGTCTATTACATTTTCTAAAGCAGCAGGAATTAAAATATCGCAGTCTAACTCTAATGCGTCGCCACTGTTTTTCAAATTGGTAGCGCCTGGAAAATTTAAGATAGATCCTGTTTTTTTACGGTGTTGAAAAACTTCTTCTTCGTTTAATCCAGCAGCATTATAAATTGCTCCTTCAAACTCTGCAATGGAAACAACGATTGCTCCATTTTCTCTAAAGAATTTTGCAGAATGGTAGCCCACATTACCTAAGCCTTGTACCACTACATTTTTATTTTCTATACCAACCGTTAATCCTTGCTTTTTCATTACTTCTGGCATTAAGCATACTTCTCTTACTCCAAAAAATACTCCTAATCCAGTGGCTTCTTTTCTTCCTCTAACACCCCCTAGAGAAATAGGCTTGCCGGTTACACAACCCGCTGCATCTATCTCACCTGGCTTTAAAGATTGATAAGTATCTACAATCCAAGCCATTTCACGCTCGCCGGTTCCATAATCAGGAGCTGGAACATCAATACCTGGCCCAATAAAGTTTTTCTTCACTAATTCGGAAGTATAACGTCTTGTAATTTTCTCCAACTCATAGGTACTTAAACTTCTTGGGCTTATTTTAATTCCTCCTTTAGCACCGCCAAAGGGTACATTCACAATAGCACATTTATAAGTCATTAAAGCAGCCAAGGCCATCACTTCATCCTGATTCACTGCCATGCTAAAGCGTATCCCTCCTTTACAAGGTGACTTATGCTGAGAATGTTGTACACGATAGGCCTCAATAACTTCAATATGCCCGTCATCCATTTTTACAGGGAATCGCATGCTGTAAATGCTATTGCATGCTTTAATTTGTTCTAAGATACCATTCTCCCAAGTAGTAAACTTAGCTGCTTTGTCAAAACTTCTTTCTACACTTTGAAAAAAACTGTATTCATTATTTTCTGACATGGTATGTATATTTAAGATGATTTTGAATATTCTACAAGAAAATTATTTCTCTAACTGAGTTATTTTTTTATCAATGCTTGCTACATAAATAAAAAGACCAATTAAAATTATACTTACAACCGTCATCACTAAATAAATCTTTCCCTCCTGGGCCATGATGCTATTGTTATTAATTGTTTTTGTTTGTAATAATTGGAACATATAATTGAATTTTAAATTTTAGTTTATAATAACCCCTCTTTTTTTAATTTTAATAATTGTACTCTAATGTGTAATGTACTTATCCAAACACCTAATAAAGTCCAACCTATAACGGCTGGATAAAAAACAGTACGCATATTAGCTGACATGTCTTTCCCGTTAATCCCCGGATTACCATCGCTACCTTGTCCACCAGGATGTAAGGATTCCGTTAGTCTTGGTAAAATCCAAAGGGTTGGGAACAACATGAAAAAGGAAAAGATATTATACACTGCAGATAGTCTTGCTTTTTTTTCTGTATCTATTAAACTTCCTCTTAAAACAAAATAAGCGAAATATATAAGTAAGGCAATCGCGGCTCCATTTTGTTTTGGATCACCCACCCAAGGACTACCCCATTGGTAATTAGCCCAAAAGGCACCTGTGATAATTCCTAAAAATCCAAATAACAAACCTATCGAAGCATAGGCCATGGAATACACATCATGCACAGGATGAGCACTTCTTAAATACTTAATAGCATATACTAAGGATACAAATAATAGAATCATCATACCAAACCACATGGGCACATGAAAGAAAAAATTTCTAATCGATTCTTGAAGACGGTCGTCTAATTTGGGTACTTTAACTAAAAAGCCATAAGTACATGTGTATACCAATAAAATGATGGATAGTATTTTCCACCAGCGCGCTCTCAACATAGTTTAACTAATTTAAAATCAATAAATCCTAAAACTAACAATTGTTTGCAAAACTAGTTATTTTGCTTGTAATTGCCCAATTTTAGCTGTGAATCTTATGTAAACAAAATTACTGCTTATGTTGTACATTTGCGTCCATAATTTTCATGCCGTAACATGAAGCGAACTGCCCCGTAAGGCTGTAGTAAACTTAATGTGGCTATCATTTAAAATAGACACAAATGAAACTTTCCCAATTTAGGTACGATCTACCTTTAAACTTAATTGCTCAATATCCTACTAAAAGAAGAGAGGATAGCAGACTCATGGTGGTTAACCGTCAAAACGGCCACATGGA
>CANHLZ010000154.1 GCA_947461595.1 Bacteroidota bacterium
CCTGGTGCTTGTGCTACAACAAAATGATGTCCAGGAAAATGGATGGCTACACTTAACATGATGGGTAGCTTTTTTTCAATCTCTTGTTTTCTACTTCCTGGTAATAAGGCAATGATGGGCTCGTCTTTTAAATGAGGCAAAGGGTGTGGCAAATTCGTTTGAGCAGCCAAAACTTCCATTAAAGGATGTCCAATATAATCTACATCCCAATTCCAACGATCTTTAAAATACTTTTTTTCAAAAGGCAAAATACACAATAACTTATCAATGCTTGCACGCATAGCGGGTACTCTATTTTCTTTCCAAGCCCATACTTGTGGTGCAATAAAATAAATCACTTTTAAATTTTGCAGCTTGGCCCATTTGGCAATTCTTAAATTAAAGCCAGGGTAGTCGATGCAGATTAATACATCTGGATTAAAAGCTTGAATGTCTTTTTTGCAAAAACGAATATTCTTAAAAATGGTCGTTAAATTAAAAAGTACTTCGACCAATCCCATAAAAGCCAATTCGCTATAATGTTTAACCAATTTACCGCCTGCTGCTTGCATTAAATCTCCACCCCAGCATTGTACAACAGCGTCGTTGTCCATAGTGGTTAAGGCCTTGATTAAATTAGCCCCGTGTAAATCTCCGCTGGCTTCACCAGCAATTATATAATACCTCATTTATAAATACCATTTACACGCAATGGCAATGACTGCGTAGATACAAGTGGTGAAAAATATGCCCTTTGCTGTTTTGTCTTTTTGTTTTTGAAAGAAGATAGTAAGTATCACACCATTGATTAGTAGAGAAATACTGATCATTGCCGATAAAATAGATTTTTGACGATTGAGTAAGTCTAAAAATTCTTCTAAAGTAAATGCGCCAAATTTCCATTGATAAAAAAGCAAGAAGCCCAAAAAAGGCATCAGTAATCCCACCAATACCCCTACTATATAATTGTCTTTTACCATTTCCACTTTTTACTTAATTTCTCTTTAATCACATGGTTGGTTAAATCAAATTGAACAGGCACTACACTCACATAATTATTTTTTAAAGCCCACACATCGGTGTCCTTGGATTTATCAAAATTCACAAACTCGCCAGTGAGCCAATAATATTTTTTACCATGCGGGTCGGTTCTTTCTACAAATTTTTCATCGTACTTGGCATAAGACTGCTTGCAAATTTTTATGCCTTTGATTAAATCGGTGGCCACTTTTGGAATATTCACATTCAAGCAAAGGTGTTTGTCTAAATTTTTATCTGCCAATAATTTTTTAACAATGATGCGGGCGTAGTGTTGAGCTGCTGTAAAATCGGCGTCAATACTTAAGTCTAAAAGGCTAAATCCGATGCTAGGAATACTTTCAATAGAAGCTTCTAGGGCAGCAGACATGGTGCCTGAGTAAATTACATTGATGGAATGATTGGCGCCATGGTTGATGCCGCTTAAGCAAATGGAGGGCTTGCGGTGAAGTACTTTGTCTACAGCTAATTTGACACAATCTACTGGCGTGCCGCTACAGGTGTAAGCTTCCACCCCGTCAACAATATGTGCTTTTTGTAGTCTTAAATGTTGTCCAAGGGTGATGGCATGTCCCATACCGCTTTGAGGTTTGTCTGGGGCCACCACGACCACTTTACCTAGGTCTTTTACCGCTTCCACCAAAGCTTTAATGCCGGGGGCGCTTATGCTGTCATCATTCGTAATTAAAATAACGGGTCTTTCTTCTTTCGACTTTACCATAATGCAAGTTACCAAGATAGGCCCTCGCAACAAAATAAAGAAAATGCTAAATTTATTTGGTAATACTAAAATATTTAGTATATTGCACTAAAATCATTAGTTATGTCATACGCAGGAAAAAATTTAAAATACATCAGAAAGCAGCGCGAATGGACACAAGAAGAGATGGCCAATCAACTTCAAATTAAGCGGTCCTTAGTAGGCGCTTATGAAGAAGAACGCGCCGAGCCTCGCTTGGAAGTAATGGAAACCATTTGTGCCAAATTCTCCATTAGTTTGGAGGAGTTTTTATTTCAGGATTTAGCCCTTTTGAATGCACAGGGGGCTCAAGATAATGGTTCCAATAATAGCTATATGGAGCGTCGAAGAGCGCTAAAATCGGATAAGACCATTTCATTATCTTCCATGGTTACTTTTGTACCCGTGAAGGCGGCAGCAGGTTATTTAGCAGGTTATGCTGATCCTGAATTCTTAGACGAACTAAACACTTTTACTTTACCCATGTTGGCTCCAGGTGACTATCGTGCATTTGAGATTATCGGAGATAGTATGCTGCCTACCCCAAGCGGTAGTGTTATTGTGGGCGAGAAAGTGGGAGATTTCAAAGAGGTAAAAAATAGCAATACTTATATCGTTGTTTCTAATGCGGACGGGGTAGTATATAAGCGTATAATTACCAATGACGACCGTGCAAAAGAGGGAAGTGAGAACAATGAGAACAAACTTACTTTGTTAAGTGACAATCCTTTATACGAGCCATATCAAGTAAACGCCACCGATATTGTTGAGATCTGGAAAGCTGTTTATATCATACACAAAGCAGGGGCTCAGCCTATGTGGAATGTGGATCAATTGGCAGGGGTGGTGAACAATTTACAAGATCAGATAACAAGTTTAAAGAAAAAGTTGAATTAACTTATTATAACTATTTGAATATCATTTTATTGATATCATTTATTTAAATAAAATAAGGTACTTATTCTATTCCCACTCAATGGTAGCTGGAGGCTTGCTGCTGATGTCATAAACCACTCTATTAATACCTCGAACTTCGTTGATAATGGCATTGCTTACATGAGCTAAAAACTCGTAGGGTAAATGTGCCCAGTCTGCAGTCATGCCATCCACCGAAGTAACTGCTCTAAGCGCGATCGTAAATTCATAAGTACGTTCATCACCCATTACACCTACACTTTTTACAGGTAGTAAAATGGTACCCGCTTGCCATACTTTAGTATACAAATCGAACTCTTTTAAAGCATTCATATAAATATGATCGGCTGCTTGTAAGAGGGCAACTTTTTCAGGAGTAATGTCTCCTAATATGCGA
>CANHLZ010000155.1 GCA_947461595.1 Bacteroidota bacterium
AACCACGAAATTTTAGATGGTACTGAAACAGTTATTTCTGGTGCATCTTGTACTACCAACTGTTTAGCGCCCATGGCTAAAGTTTTAGAAGATAAATTCGGAATTGTAACAGGATTAATGTTAACAGTTCATGCTTATACCAACGATCAAAACACTTTAGACGGACCTCATCCAAAAGGTGATTTACGTCGTGCTCGAGCGGCTGCTGGAAACATTGTTCCCAACAGTACGGGTGCTGCAAAAGCAATTGGATTGGTATTACCTTCTTTAAAAGGAAAGTTAGATGGATCTGCTCAACGTGTTCCAACTATAACTGGTTCTTTAACAGAATTAACTACTATCTTAACTAAGAAAGTAACTGTAGAAGAAGTAAATGCAGCTATGAAAGCAGCGGCGAATGAATCTTTTGGTTATACCGAAGATGAAATTGTAAGTTCTGATGTAATTGGAATTTCTTATGGTTCATTATTTGATGCTACACAAACTAAAGTAATGACACAAGGCGATGTTCAAATGGTTAAAACAGTTAGTTGGTATGATAATGAGATGAGCTATGTTAGCCAGTTGGTGCGTACGGTTAAATATTTTGCAAGTAAAATTAAATAAGATTTTATAAAATGAATGCCTTCCCTCGGGAGGGCATTTTTAATTAGTATATAAAATAGTTTATAAAAGAAATAAATAAAAAATATGAGTTCATTTAAAGATTTTTCGTTCGCGGGCAAAAAGGCCTTAATTCGTGTCGATTTTAATGTGCCTTTAAATGATGCTTTTGAAATTACCGATGACAACCGCATGCGTGCTACCATACCCACTATTTCTAAGATTTTGAAAGAGGGCGGCAGTGTGATTTTGATGAGTCATTTAGGTCGTCCTAAGGATGGTCCTACCGAAAAGTATTCTTTACAACACATCGTAAAACATTTATCCAAATTATTAGGCGGCGCAACTGTTCAATTTGCTAATGATTGTATTGGTGCAGAAGCAATCGATAAAGCAGCTGCTTTACAAGCAGGGCAAGTTTTATTATTAGAGAATTTACGTTTTTATAAAGAAGAAGAAAAAGGGGACATTGCATTTGCAGAGAAATTATCAAAGCTTGGAGATGTATATGTGAACGACGCCTTTGGAACAGCACATCGCGCTCACGCTTCAACAGCTATTATTGCACAATTCTTTTCAAAAGAAAATAGAACTTTTGGTTTGGTAATGGAGGGAGAAGTAATTAGCGCAGAAAAAGTAATGCATGCTGCACAAAAACCTTTTACTGCTATTATTGGTGGTGCAAAAGTGTCGGATAAGATATTGATTATTGAAAATTTATTAGATCGTGCTACCGATATTATTATTGGCGGTGGAATGGCTTACACTTTCTTTAAAGCACAAGGTGGTAAAATTGGAAAATCAATTCATGAAGATGATCGTATGCCTTTAGCTTTAGAAATTCTAGCAAAAGCAAAAGCGAAGGGAGTGAATATTCATTTACCTGTTGATAATGTTGTTGCGGATGATTTTAGTAATTCAGCCAATACACAAACCTGCGCAAGCGGAGAAATACCTGATGGTTGGGAAGGGTTGGATGTGGGAGAAAAATCGAGAGAACTCTTTGCCAAAGTTATTTTAGCTAGTAAGACTATATTATGGAATGGTCCGATGGGTGTATTTGAAATGGAGAATTTCCAAGCTGGAACCAAAGCAATTGCAGTGGCAGTAGCGGAAGCTACACAAAAAGGTGCCTTTAGTTTGGTAGGAGGTGGCGACAGTGTGTCAGCCGTAAACCAGTTTGGCTTTAATGATAAGGTAAGCTATGTAAGTACTGGCGGAGGTGCCATGTTGGAATATTTTGAAGGTAAAACACTGCCAGGAATTGCTGCTATAAAAGGCTAAAGGCTATTATAGCTGTAAAACAGCTTGGGAAAGACTACTTTATACTTAAGAACTTGTTAATTTATACCCCTCAGCCCAGCTGGGGGGATTTTTTTGTCATGTAATTCCGTCATACGAAAAGTTTGGCATCTGCTTTGCATTATCTTTATAAACAAATACAAAACTATGTTACGCAAAAATTTAGGTTTATTCATTTTTTTAGGAGTCATCGTCATCTTATTTGGTATGGGGTGCAATGGTTATAATGGATTGATAAACCAAGACGAGAATGTAAACCAATCTTGGAATAATGTTCAAAGTGACTATCAACGTAGAGCCGACTTAATTCCAAATTTAGTAGCCTCTGTAAAAGGAGAAGCTAATTTCGAAAAAACTACTTTAGAGAATGTAATTGCCGCTCGTGCAAGTGCGACTCAAATGAAAGTAGATGCTAAAGATTTAACACCAGAAAAATTACAACAGTTCCAAGCCAATCAAGGACAGTTGTCACAAGCTTTGGGTCGTTTAATGGTAGTGTCTGAAAACTATCCTAACCTTAAAGCCAATGAAGCCTTCCGTGGTTTACAAGCTCAATTAGAGGGAACTGAAAATAGAATTAAAGTTTCAAGAAACGATTTTAATGCTGCGGTTGCAGAATACAATAAAAAAGCAAGATCATTCCCTATTAACCTATTAGCAAACGCTTTTGGTTTCAAAACTAAAGAAGGATTTAAAGCAGATGAAGGCGCGTCAAAAGCACCAGAAGTTAAATTTTAACGCATCTCTTTAATAAAAAATATGTGGAATCCCTTTTCGTTTTTTAAAACTAATACAGATAAATTATTGAATACCTCGGACAAGCAAATGCTTGTCCAGGCTATTCAAGCTGCCGAAAAAACAACAAGCGGTGAAATACGATTGTTTGTTGAAGGCAGAGTAAAAAAAGGAGACGCACTATCCACGGCTAGAGACATTTTTTTCAAGCATAAAATGAATGATACTAAGGAGCGCAATGGCGTATTGGTTTATGTAGCAGTGGAAGATAAAAAGCTGGCTATCTATGCCGATCAAGGTATTTATGATAAAGTAGGTATTGAATTTTGGTATAGTCAAGTACAAGAAATGACTGCGCATTTTAAGAATGCAAATTATGTAGAAGGGATGTCTCAGGTAATTGCT
>CANHLZ010000156.1 GCA_947461595.1 Bacteroidota bacterium
GAAAAAGCAACTAAAGCGAAAGCTTAATACTTTGTAATAAAGACCCCCAGTGAATTGGGGTTTTTTTATTACTTCTTTGACCTATTCATGGTTACTTGAAAATTATTTAACGCATAGTATTTATGAAACGAATTTCGTTTTTACTACTGTCTCAATTAACGGTTACTAGCGTAATGGCACAGTGTTCTATTTGTACCAAAACAGCCGCTCAAATTGGACAAGAAGCAGGAAGAGGATTTAATGCGGGTATCATTTATTTAGCGGCCATGCCCTTTGCTATTGCTGGCTATGTAGCTATTAAATGGTGGAAGCAAGAAAAACAATAAATTTTTATTATAAGACTTAATAAAATTCTTGGGCAAATTTAAAAATGTTAAAATTGGCCTTATTGTACTCCAATTCTAATTTAGTTTTAATCTCATTTACCTCTACTTGATTCATTTTGTGTGCCAGTATCAACTGCATCACTTTGTTCAAAAAAAATTCTTTTTTATTACCCCCCTTACTTAAGCTTTCATGATGCTGTTCAATGGCCAGTTGTAATTCTTGAATCCCAACTTTTTCACTGGCAATCGTACTAATTACTTGCGGGGTAGTAGAAATTGCATTTTCTAAAATCATTTGTTTTAAATGGTTCGCAAATATTTGCGCATTGGGGCGATCACTTTTATTCACTACAAATACATTCGCAATTTCCATCAAACCCGATTTCATCATTTGTACTTCATCCCCTGCTTCTGGCACCAATACCACTACCGTTGTGTCTGCCAAGGAAGCTACTTCTACTTCTGATTGACCTACCCCCACCGTTTCTACAACAATATAATCAAAGCCTACCGATTGCATTAAAGTGGTTAAAGAAAGCATGGCACTGTTGACACCGCCAAGATGCCCTCTTGCCGCTAAAGACCTAATGTATACATTGGGATGCAAATACCAATCCTTCATACGAATTCGGTCACCCAAAATAGCGCCTTGATGAAAGGGAGAAGAAGGATCCACCGATAGTACAGCTACCTTTTTATTATTATTCACCCAGTCGGTAAGGAGTGCATTGATGATGGTGCTTTTACCAGCTCCCGGAGGACCTGTGATACCAATGATAGGAACAGAACGAGGAAGTAAGCTTTGTAAAAACGGCTCTGCATCAGCAGTTTTATTTTCTATTTGAGAAATAGCTTTAGCAAGTAATAAAAAATTACCTTCTACTACCCCCTTAACTATTTTTTCAACTTGAGTCATTCCATTTTATTAAATAAGCTTATAATTTTTATACTCGCCAATTTTAAAACCAATGAAGTCTTCGATAGGCTGTATAAAACGATCTTTTAATTTCCATCTTGCTTTACTTTTATCAAAAGTATATTCCCAATTTTGGGCATTTACTTTTTCATGCATATAGCAAGGGTGTACTCCTTTAAATAAAGCCACTCGATCAACAATATTCCAATCATAGTTGATTTTAATTAATTGCTTTTCAACTGCTTCTTTCTCCAAATACTGTTCGCCAAACATTTGGGCTTTTTTTCTAAATGCTACTGGTGGCCTAACACCATTGTAATGGTAAACAGTGGCATCCACTAATTTAACACGCAGCTTTTCCCCTTTTTCAGTACCATTTTGATACCCTTCCATAGAGCTGTATTTTCTAAACCCTTGCGAGTCTCTATAAGATCTTGCACCTATACTATTTCTAAAAATTCGAATTTCAAAATTATGCACTCTTCTAGAATTTCGATAGTAATTGTATCCGCCCCAAAAATGTAAAAATGGCAAAATAAAACCATCTACACTGTAATCGGCATCATATTGTTCTATTGCTTTTTTAATATTATTGATTTGTTTTTCATGGATCACTTCGTCGGCCTGAATATGAAAGGCCCAATCGCCTGTAATTTGATCTAATGCTATATTAGTTTGTTGTGCAAAAATTTTTCCTCCTGTTTTTAAATTTGGATCCCATATGGTATCTATCATTCGAATCTTGTCTGAATTTAAGTCTGCTATTGCTTCTCTAGTGCCATCACTAGAATCGCCTACTGCAATTATAAATTCATCACAAATAGGCAGCGCCGATTTAATGGCCTCTATAAAAGGGACACCGTAGTCAAATCCATTTCTTACATAACTAAACCCCGAAATTTTCATTGCCATTTATTTTCTACATCAAATAACCGAAAACTTTTGCAACTTGCCTATTGTTTTAATCAAACTTTGCTACAAAGAGATTATTTTTGACCTACAAGCAAGCATATGAATAAGGCCATTTGTTTTGATTTTGGGAACACCCGATTAAAGGCTGCTTTTTTTATAAAAAAGGAGCTGGTTGAAGTACGTACTTTAAAGGATGGATCCAGTCAAGAAATGGAAAATTTATTAAGCGAGTTCCAACCTGAAAAAACAATACTTTCCTCTGTCATACTTCACGATAAAGGCATTGAGTCGGTTTTAGCAAATCATTCAAAATTTCATTTATTAGGACCAAGCACCCGGCTAAATTTTACTACACCTGTGGGTAAACCAGAAACCATTGGTGCCGATAGACTCGCTATGGCAGCTGCTGCTGTGGACCAATTTCCCAATCAACACAACCTCATTATCTCTTTAGGCACATGTATCACTTATAATTTTGTAAACAATGAAGCTGCTTTTTTAGGAGGTAGTATTTCTCCAGGGATGCAAATGCGCTTTAAAGCTATGCACGAGCAAACCGCTTTATTGCCCTTAATTGACCCTTCTAACGACTTTACATTGATAGGCTACGATACCAAAACCAACCTATTAAGTGGGGTCATTTTGGGCATGGCAGCCGAAATAGATGGCATTATTGGTGCCTATGAGGAGAAATATGCCAAATTTAACGTGCTATTAACCGGGGGGGACATTTGTTATTTTGTACCTCACTTAAAAAAGAGGATATTTGCCGACCAAAATTTAATATTTAAAGGACTCTATGCTATTTGCGAAAAAAATAATTAGGTTAATCCCTTTCTTAGGTTTAGTTTGTTTTTTAACCC